>CAYRLV010000748.1:0-1708 GCA_964425155.1 uncultured Ornithinicoccus sp.
TGGCCCAGCAGGCCACACTGGAGACCCGCGAAGCCAAGCACGAACCGCGCACCCTCGCGCAGCAGCGCGCCAGCTGGCGGCAGCAGGCCGAAAACACGCTCGGGGGCCCGCGAGGCGTGGACTCGATGGTGCAGGCCGCGCTCCGCCCCGGTGGGCGTCACCGGCTGGTGCCGGACCGGGCCGTGGACGCCGGCGAGGTCGCACGCACGGTCGTCAGGGAGCTGGAGTCGCGGCGCTCCACCTGGCAGGTCTGGCACGTGCGGGCCGAGGCACAGCGTCAACTCCGCGCCAGCGGGGCCTCCCCGAGCCTCATGAATGACCTCATCGACCAGGTCGTGACCGACGCACTCAGCCCCGAGCTGTCGACCTCGCTGGCCCGGCCCGAGACGGACGCGGTCGAGCCGACCCAGCTACGCCGCCTGGACGGCACCAGCGTCTATACCGTGGCCGGTACCGCCTTGTACACCTCGAGCCGAATCCTGCAGGCCGAGCAGCGTCTCGTCGACGCGGCAGGCCTTTCCGGTGGCCGCGCCATCGACGAGGACACGGTCGGTCTGGCGCTGCTCGAGCACGCGGCCAACGGCGTCGCGTTGAACAGCGGGCAGGCCGCGCTGGCGGGCGACATGGCCACCTCCGGCGCACGGCTGCAGCTGGCGATCGCCCCAGCCGGAACGGGCAAGACCACCGCCATGCGCGCCCTCGCCAGCGCGTGGATCGAGGGCGGCGGACGCGTCCTCGGGCTGGCGCCCTCCGCGGCCGCGGCCTCCGCGCTGCGCGACCAGATCGACGTCAGCACGGACACCCTGGCCATGCTGACCCACTCCATTGACACGGGTGTGCTGCCCCAGTGGGCAGACACGATCGGACCGGACTCACTGGTCATCATCGACGAGGCCGGCATGGCCGACACGCTCTCCCTCGACGCCGCCGTCCAGTTCGTGCTGGCCCGCGGCGGCAGCGTCCGGTTGATCGGGGACGACCAGCAGCTGGCCGCGATCGGCGCCGGAGGCGTACTGCGCGACATCCAAACCACTCACGGCGCCAGCCGGCTCTCCGCGCTGGTCCGGTTCGCCGACCCCGCCGAAGCCGCAGCCACCCTGGCCCTGCGCGACGGGAAACCCGAAGCCCTCGGCTTCTACCTCGACCACCACCGAGTCCACGTCGGGGACCTGGCCACCATGACCGAGGACGTCTTCACCAGCTGGCAGGCCGACCGCCGCCGGGGGCTCGACTCGATCATGCTGGCCCCCACCCGCGAGCTGGCCAGCGAACTCAACCAGCGCGCCCGCGCGCACCGGCTCGCCGACACCACCCCCAGCGATCAGAGCCTGCCCACGGTGGTGTTGGCGGACGGCAACGCGGCCAGCATCGGCGAGCTGATCATCACCCGCGCCAACGACCGACGGCTGCGCGCCACGGCCAGCGACTGGGTCAAGAACGGCGACCGCTGGACCGTCCTGGCCCTCACCGACAACGGCGGCCTACGGGTCCAGCACACCCGGCACGGCCACACCGTCACCCTCCCGACCGACTACGTCCGAACCGCAACCGAACTGGGCTACGCCACCACCGTGCACGCCGCCCAAGGCGTGTCAGTCGACACCATGCACGGCCTGGCCACCGGCGACCAGTCACGCCAGCAGCTCTACACCATGCTCACCCGCGGCAAGCACGCCAACCACGTGTACCTGCAGGTCGCCGGCGACGG
>CAYRLV010000749.1:0-1708 GCA_964425155.1 uncultured Ornithinicoccus sp.
CGGCGCACACGCGGACACCCACCCGGACGACGAGGAGACGTGGAGCTCCTTCATCACAAGCCGGCTCAGCCCCGAGCACTGACGACACGTCGATCGCGAACCGCCCCTACCGCGCCGCGTCACACCGCCCAGAATGACGTCGATCTTCTCGACGCGGACTTGGGGCCTTGTCGCCCGGAAGGACGCAATCAGGGTGTCTTCTGGTTGCAGACACTTCCTCATGCCCACCATCGTTGGGGAACACGAACGCACTGGCATCGGCGGTCACCACAAAGTCGGCCTGACTGGTTCTCTGAACTCCTATAGCTAGCCAGTTCTCCCCTGATACGGAATGCTCGCGAATGACCGACGTGAGCGCCCGGAGAGGCAAACGACGACTTGAGCACATCCATCGACGGAGAACTGGCAGACTGGTCCAAGCTGGCAGACGACGACTGGTCGACACTGCTACTTGGCAACGGGCTGAGCATGAACCTCTGGGCCGGGTTCGGATACAAGAGCCTGTACGCCGCCGCCAAGCTGAGCACAGAAGCGAAAGCCATCTTTGACGAGCTCGGCACGACGAACTTCGAGCAGGGGCTCGAGTGTCTGTACCACGCAAACATCGCGCTGCGGGCGTTGAAGGAGTCCACAGCTCTCGTCGATGCGACATATGAACAGATACGGGATGCATTGTTCGACACTGTCGGCGAGGTTCACGTGCCGTGGGACGACTTTCCCCCGAACACACACGACGTCATCGCGACCCAGATCGACCGGTTCCAGTCCGTGTTCACAACCAGCTACGACCTGAGCCTCTACTGGAGTCACATGTGGGCGCAGTACAAGTCGACGAAGGTGACCACGAACATCGTGGACTTGTTCTGGGCAGGAGACCGATTTGATCCGGCCAACTGTGACGTCTGGAGCAGCCAGGCCACCCGAGTGCTGTACCTGCATGGAGGACTGCACCTTTGGCAGGACGATCAGACGGGAGAGAACGGGAAGTGGACCCACGCGGCTGGTCGACTGCTTGACATCAAGTCGAAGTATGGCCCGGCGAGCGATAGGCGTCCGCTGTTCGTGAGCGAAGGCACTTGGGCGGCGAAGAGCCGAACCATCCAGCAGTCCAGCTACCTATCGTTCTGCCTCGATGAACTCCGTGCCAACGAATCGCCGACTGTCGTGTTCGGCCAAGCACTGGCCGACCAGGACCGACACATCTTGACCGCGCTAAACGAAGGTGCGCGGCGTCACATCGCCATCTCGATCTACCCGACCGGTGACAATGAAGCGGTCGTCGAGCAGAAGGCCCGCCTGCTGCAGGCGCTTCGCAGGCACAAGGTCGAGTTCTTCGACTCAACCACTCACCCTCTCGGCGTTCCGGCCCTGCTCATCACGCCGTAGGAGCCGCCGTCCACCAGACCCACGGCAGTGACGCACATGCGCTCGCCCATCGGTGCACCGACCCCGAACAGGCGACCGCGCCCTTGACCAGTTGCGCTTCCGGCCGTATCTGATACCGGCGATGAAATGCAAGATTGTCCATAGTCGGCGCCGTGGCCGCGGCTGAGGGGGCTAGCGTCAGTTGAGGTGGCCTCGCCGTGTGGCGGTCCGCGCCCGAGGCATGGCTGTCAGATCGCCGGAGGCGGCCATGACCAGCACAACGCTTCTTTGTCAACGACGGCTGAAGACTGATCAGGTTTCGACGGTTGAAAAGTGACCAGGT
>CAYRLV010000750.1:0-1707 GCA_964425155.1 uncultured Ornithinicoccus sp.
CCGGACCGTGCGACCAGTATGCGGAGCCGTCACCTGACAGGTCGGCGGGCGCCATTGACGTTGAGGCGGATGGCGTAGAGCGACGTGGAGGCGGTGACGAAGAGCATGTTGCCCTTGGCTCCGCCGAAGACGAGATTGCTGCAGACCTCGGGCAGCCGGAGCTTGCCGATCAGCGTCCCGTCCGGCTCGAAGCAGTGCACACCGTCGCCCGCAGCGGCCCACAGCCGCCCCTTCGTGTCGAGTCGGATCCCGTCGAAGACACCCACGGAACACTCGGCGACGACTTCGCCACCCGTAAGCCCGTGGCCCGCCGTGACCGTGAAGCGCCGGATGTGGTTGCGGCGGGTGTCAGCGATGTAGACCTCGGTCTCGTCCACCGAGAAGGCCAGCCCGTTGGGTCGCACGAAGTCGTCAGCCACCTTCTCGGGGCGCCCTGCTTCCGGGTCGAGTCGGTAGACGTGGCAACCCTCGAGCTCGCTGTCCGCACGATCTCCCTCGTAGTCGCTGTCGATGCCGTAGGACGGGTCGGTGAACCAGATGCTGCCGTCGGAGCGCACGACGACGTCGTTGGGACTGTTGAATCGGGCGCCCCGATAGTGGTCGGCGAGGACGGTCAGCGTGCCGTCGTGCTCGGTGCGGGTGACTCGGCGGCCACCCTGCTCGCAGGTCACCAAGCGACCCTCCCGGTCGACGGTGTTGCCGTTCGCGTAGCGAGCAGGCGACCGGAACACCCCGACGGCGCCGGAGGCCTCGTCCCAGCGCAGCATTCGGTCGTTCGGGATGTCGTTCCAGACCAGGTAGCGCCCCGCCGGGAAGTAGCACGGCCCTTCGGCCCACCGGCAGCCGGTGAACAGGCGCTCGACTCGCGAGTCCCCACCGACCTGGGCGAAGCGGGGATCAATCACCTCGAACTCGGCAGCAAGGGTTTCAGGAGACAGCACGGTCACTCCGAAGTCGACTTGATGGAAATTGGTAGGTAGTCATAGTAGCTTTGTTCTGATCGGTATAGCAGGTGGTTTTTCGAATGACATTCAGATGGAGGAGGGGTGAGCCCAGTCGTGGACTCCGTGGACCGGGTCGTACTGCGACGGCTGCAGCAGGACGCGACCACGTCATACGTCGCTCTGGCCCACGAGGTGGGACTGTCCGCCGCGGCCGTGCACGAGCGAGTCCGCAAGTTGCGCGAGCGGGGCGTGATCCGACGCACCACGATCGATGTGGACCCGGCCACGCTGGATCTGCCCACCCTGGCGTTCGTGCTGCTTCGTACGTCGACCTGGATGGGTGACCCCGACAGTGCTGCGGCCATCGCCGCGCTTCCTGGCGTGCAGGAGGCGCACATCGTCGCGGGCCGGGCGTCGGTGCTGGTGAAGGTGCGAGCCCGGAGCAACACCGAGTTGCAGACGGTGCTGCGCCGGCTCTACGAGGTCAACGGCGTTACCGAGACCGAGGCCGTGATGGTGCTGGAGACCATGTTCGAAGGGCCCGTGGAGCTGCGCGAGCCGTCGGACACCTGACCCGGTCACCTCGTTCGGTCACCGGACGCCCTCGACGGCTGGCAGACGACCAACACAGACCCGCCAGCCGGCGTCGAGTTCAGCCGGTGACCGGGGGGTGCCGCTGCGGAACGCCAGCTGCCCCACGGCGTCGCGTCAGGCGGGTATCTGGCGGTGGTCGGTGGGGTGGGTGGTGTGGTTCCTGCCGCCG
>CAYRLV010000751.1:0-1369 GCA_964425155.1 uncultured Ornithinicoccus sp.
TGGTCGAGGCCCTAGCCGCGCGTCATTGAAGAGGCTCCACAGGTCACGAGCCGTGCGCAACTTTCTAACGAATCAGTGGAGGTCCGGGGTTACCCCTTGTCTTGTCGCCAGGGACTGATACTAATGCCGTCGGGGCCGTGGTGGCTCCGTTGTTGAGCGCGGTCGGGGTCGGCGTGATCCCGCCCGCCGTCGTGAAGGGTGCGCCGCTGTGCCGGGTCGGAAGCTGATCGAAGTCTCCCTGCCGCTCGAGGAGATCAACAAGCAGGCCGCCCGAGAAAAATCCATCCGCCACGGCCACCCGAGCACCCTCCATCTCTGGTGGGCCAGGCGCCCCCTCGCGGCGGCCCGGGCCGTCCTCTTTGCTCAGCTAGTCGACGACCCCTCCAACAACGAGGAGGACTATCGGCGCGAGGCCAGCAACCAAGGACTATCCGGCGACGAGCTGCAGGCGTATGTCGATCGCCGCATCACTGCCGAGCGTGCCCGGCTGCACAACCTCCTGGCTCAGCTCGTCGACTGGGACAACCTCGACGACGAAGCACTTCTGGAGCGTGCTCGGGACGAGATCCGCCGCTCCTGCGACGGCAACCCGCCTGCCGTCATCGACCCCTTCGCCGGCGGCGGAGCGATCCCACTCGAGGCGCAACGGCTCGGCTTGGAGGCTCACGCCAGTGATCTCAACCCTGTCGCAGTCCTCATCAACAAGGCCCTCATCGACATCCCGCCGAAGTTCGCCGGGCAGGTACCGGTCTCGCCGGACGCGGAGCAGCGGATCGGCGGCTGGCCGCGTGCGACCGGCCTCGCGGAGGATGTGCGGTGCTACGGCGCCTGGATGCGCGATGAGGCCCGAAGGCGGATCGGCCACCTCTACCCGAAGGCGACGCTGGACGACGGCACCGAGGCGACCGTCATCGCCTGGATCTGGGCCCGGACTGTCACCTGCCCGAACCCGGCGTGCGGTATCACCATGCCCCTGGTTCGCTCGTGGTGGCTCGGCAAGAAGAAGGGCAAGGAGGCGTATGTCGTGCCGCAGGTCAAGGGCGACCGCGTCACCTTCACCATCGGTCACGACCCGAAGAAGGCACCGAAGAAGGAGACCGATGGCACCGTAGGCCGGACCGGCGCGACCTGTCTGGGGTGTGGCGGTGCCGTGCCACTGGAGTATGTGCGCAGCGAGAGCCGAACGCACGGCCTCGGCCAGCAATTGATGGCCGTCGTGGCGGAGGGGCGAAGCCGGCGGATCTACGTTGCGCCTACTGACCAGCACGTGGAAGCGGCGGTCATTGATCGGCCCCCGAGTGCTCCCACCGGCGACTTGTTCGACTGGCCTGGCCGGATCAACGTGGTCAGATATGGCCTGACGCGGTTC
>CAYRLV010000751.1:1379-1707 GCA_964425155.1 uncultured Ornithinicoccus sp.
GCGCTCACGACGTTCAGCGACCTCGTGATGGAGGCGCGCGAGCGGGTCCTGAAGGACGCACTCGCCTCCGGCATGCCCGAGGGCGAGGGACTCGAAGCCGGCGACACCGGCGCCGCCGCCTACGCCGACGCCGTGGCCACGTACCTCTCGTTCGCACTGTCAAAGATGGCTGACAGGGGCTCCACAATCGTTAGTTGGTTCATCGGGCGCGAGTCGACACGCAATACGTTCGCTCGGCAGGCCATTCCCATGACGTGGGACTTCGTTGAGCCTAATCAGTTTGCAAGTGGAACTGGCAGCTGGTTCGGCGCAGTTGAGTGGACGGCCG
>CAYRLV010000752.1:0-1696 GCA_964425155.1 uncultured Ornithinicoccus sp.
CGCCGCTCAACTCGATCTGGGAGGGCTCGGGCAACGTCAACGCGCTCGACCTGCTCCGGGCCCTGGCGCGGCAGCCCGAGGCGGCCGACGCCGTCCGGGCCGAGCTGGAGGCGGCCCGCGGCTCCCACCCCCTGCTCGACGGCCTCATCGACGACGTCGGCCCGACGCTGGGCCGGCTCACCGAGGCCGACCCCGACGAGGCGGCCATGTCGGCCCGGCGCGTCGTCGAGCGGCTGGCGACCGGACTGCAGGCGAGCCTGCTGGTGCGGTTCGCCCCCGCATACGTCTCCGACCTGTATGTCGGGTCGCGTCTCGGTGGTGACCACGGCCACACCTTCGGCACTCTCGAGCCGGCGGCGCTGCGCCCCGTCGCCGGGTCGGTGCTCGGCCGCGCCCTGCCCACGGCAGAATGACCCACGGGCTCGGCCGCCCCCGCTCGGGATCTGGCCGGCCCACCCACGACGAGTCACGAAGGACCACATGGACATCTGGCCCGGCCAGCCCTACCCCCTGGGCGCCACCTACGACGGCAGCGGGGTCAACTTCGCGCTGTTCTCCGAGGTGGCCGACGGCGTGGAGCTCTGCCTGATCGACGACGACGGCGGCGAGACCCGCGTCCCGCTGACCGAGGTCGACGGGCACGTCTGGCACGCCTACCTGCCGAACGTCCAGCCCGGCCAGCGCTACGGCTACCGCGTCCACGGACCCTTCGACCCCGCCCACGGGCACCGGTGCAACCCGTCGAAGCTGCTGCTCGACCCCTACGCCAAGGCGATCGACGGGCAGATCGACGGAGATGCGTCGCTCTACTCCTACGACCCCGGCGACCCGAGCACGTTCAACGACGCCGACTCGCTCGGCCACACCATGCTGTCGGTGGTGGTCAACCCGTTCTTCGACTGGGGGCACGACCGGCCGCCCCGGCGGGAGTACCACGAGTCGGTGATCTACGAGGCGCACGTCAAGGGCCTCACCATGACCCACCCGGACGTGCCCGAGGAGATCCGGGGCACGTATGCCGCGCTCGCCCACCCGTCGATCATCGAGCACCTCACCGACCTCGGGATCACCGCGATCGAGCTGCTGCCGGTGCACCAGTTCGTGCAGGACCGGTCCCTGGTCGACCAGGGCCGCTCGAACTACTGGGGCTACAACACGGTCGGCTTCCTGGCCCCGCACAACGGCTACGCCGCGAACGGCACACGCGGCCAACAGGTCGGCGAGTTCAAGTCGATGGTCAAGGCGCTGCACGCCGCAGGGATCGAGGTCATCCTCGACGTGGTCTACAACCACACCGCCGAGGGCAACGAGATGGGCCCGACGCTGGCCTTCCGCGGCATCGACAACGCCTCCTACTACCGCCTCGTCGAGCAGGACAAGTCGCACTACTACGACACCACCGGCACCGGCAACAGCCTGCTGATGCGCAACCCGCACGTGCTGCAGCTGATCATGGACTCGCTGCGCTACTGGGTCACCGAGATGCACGTGGACGGGTTCCGCTTCGACCTCGCGGCCACCCTCGCCCGCCAGTTCCACGAGGTGGACAAGCTCTCGGCCTTCTTCGACATCATCCAGCAGGACCCGGTCATCTCCCAGGTCAAGCTCATCGCCGAGCCGTGGGACCTGGGTGACGGCGGCTACCAGGTCGGCAACTTCCCGCCGCTGTGGACCGAGTGGAACGGCAAGTACCGCG
>CAYRLV010000753.1:0-1694 GCA_964425155.1 uncultured Ornithinicoccus sp.
CGGCCCCAGTGCGGCTCGGTGTAGTGGGTCATGCCGTCATTGTCGTCGGAGTGCGGTCTGTGGCGTCGCCGACGCGTCGCGGAGCACGTGCCGCAGCTGGTTCGACGCGGTCTTCTTCGCCCGGGTCGGCACCGTCCGCGGGCACGTCTGGCTGAAGGCGTCGATGAGGAAGTCGTTGGCGGGCTTGCTGGTCGGCGGTGGCACGGTGGTGAGGTCGCGCCCGGTGTAGTCCACGCTGGCCTGCCTCGTGCCGTCGGGTGAGCTGAAGGTGACCGACAAGGTACCGAAGGTGGCGCCGTCGTGTCCGTAGAGGTACTGCGGCTGGCCCTCCGGTCCCGGGCAGGGGTCGCCGACGCGATAGATCCCCAGCCCGTATGCGGGGTCGCCCGCCTGGTTCGTGCGCGGGGTCGCCATGGTGCGCACCAGGTCGGGGCGCAGCAGTCGGCCGCTGAACAGCGCGCGGTAGAACCGGTCCAGGTCCTCCGCCGTGGAGACGACGGCGCCCGCGGAGGAGAAGACCGACGGGTTGGTCGCGTCGAAGTTGTAGGGCCGTTCGAAGGTGGCGTATTCGGTCAGGTGCGGCCGGCTGAACCCCGGCAGACGGGTCGGGAACGAGCTGTGGTGCATCCTGGCCGGGCCGAAGATGCGGGTCCGCAGCAGGTGGCGGACCGAGTGGTGGGTCGCCCGCTCCAGCATCATCCCGACCACGACGTATCCCGTGTTGGAGTACGAGTAGTCGGTGCCGGGCTCGAACGACCACGGCTGGGTCAGCGCCGCGTCCACCAGCTGCCGGTCGGTGTAGTGCCTGCGCACCACGGACAGCAGCTCCTCGGGGGTGCTCGCTCCCGCGATCAGGGTGGAGACGTAGTCCGGAAGACCGGACCGGTGCGAAAGCAACTGCTCCAGGGTGACGTCGTCGTGGCCGGGCAGCAGCCCGGGCAGCACGTCGCCCACGGTGGTCTGCAGCGTCCACCGCTTCGCCTGGACCTGCTGGAGGGCCAGCGTCGCGACCATGCTCTTGGTGATGCTGCCGATCCGGAAGGTGTCGCCCGAGCGCGCGGCACGTGCGCGGTCGATGGAGCGGACACCCGACGCTCCCGTCCATCGGTCGTGGTGGCCTCGGGCGGCGCCGACCACGCCGATAGCACCGTGCTGGCGGACCAGATCGAGGTCGTGCTGGAGCGCGTCCCCGTCGAGGGCGGGCGCGGCCTGGCGAGCGGCCGACCCCGAGTCGTCCGCGGCAGGAGCACGGGTGGGGATCGAGGCCCGTGCCGGGCCGACGGCGCAGAGCGTGGGTGCGGCGACGGCGATGACGGCCGCTGCGGTGAGACGTCGTGAACGTGTCGTGGTCTGCATGAGATTCCTCCCCGAGTTGCTGGTGACTCCTGCCTAGCACACGAGAGCCGCCGCATACGGTCAGTCGATCTGCCGCAGCCTTTCGCGGATGTGGTCCACGGTGGCGAGCACCGTGTCGCGTCGCCCGTCGGGCCAGGTCTCCTCCGCGTATGACGTGGTGAGGTACAGGTTGCGGGCGTGGGCGAGCGCGGGGCGCAGCGACTCGGGCAGTCTCGGCAGCGCCCACTCGGCAGCCCGGTCCTTGGCACGGATCTCACCGGTCACGAGGGTGCACCAGATCCGCGCGAAGGTCAGCAGCACATTGCGCTCGTCCCCCGCCAGGTCATCGAGCAGCTCGG
>CAYRLV010000754.1:0-1693 GCA_964425155.1 uncultured Ornithinicoccus sp.
GCTTGTCGGGCACTTCAGATCCTGCTCACCGGAGGCGACGACGAGCAGGGACCAACGGCCCGTCATCGCAAGTCGGGACCAAGGCCCCGCTCGCCGCTCGAAGGACTCCTGCGAGTGGGAGATCGTCACGAAGGGTTCGGGGCGTCTGGACGACCCCCGTGTCGACTCCAGCGGCCGTTCTGTCGTGCAGCAGCCGACACTCGCCCAGGCGTCGAACCGCAAAAGGACCTTGTGCCCTGTGACCGACTGGTGCTGACCGCCACTCTGGAAACATGAGCACCTCAGAGAACCCATCGGCGGACCGTCTGTCGACCTCTCAGGCCTGGGCTCTGGCGCGGGACAGCGTGGTGGGCCGTCTGGCAGTCGTTGTCCAAGGCGACCCAGACATCTTCCCGGTCAACCACGTCGTCGACCACGGCACCATCGTCTTCCGTACCGCGGAGGGCACCAAGCTTTCCTCCGCCATCGGGCGACGCGTGGCCTTCGAGATGGATGGGTACGACGTGGACACCGCCTCTGCATGGAGCGTGGTCATCAAGGGCCGCGCCAGCGAGATCCGTAAGCTGGCTGACGTCCTCGAGGCGTTGAACCTCCCGATCTTCCCCTGGCACAACGCCCCGAAGCCGCGCTACGTGCGCATCGAACCGGACAGCATCTCGGGGATGCGCTTTCACGTCGCCGGCGGTTTCACGACGCACCAGCCCCGTGGCACCGCGTCGGCGAGCGGCAGCAACTCCTCATGACGGCGCCGGACCAGCAGGACGTGATGCGGGTGTGGGAGAGCACCGACGAGCGCACCGGTCCGCGGATCCGGGCCGGAACCCGGCCCGTCCCCGCTCCCGGAATCGGCGAGCTCCTCGTTCGAGTCGAGGCCTGCGGAGTCTGCCGCACCGACCTCCACATCACAGACGGCGACCTGCCGACGCACCGCCGCCACGTCGTACCGGGCCACGAAGTGGTCGGCACCGTGGTCGCCGCTGGCCCCGGGGCGGAGTTCGCTCCGGGGGGCCGGGTCGGGATTGCTTGGCTCCGCAGCACCTGCGGCGAGTGCCGATGGTGCCGCTCGGGCAACGAGAACCTCTGTCCACATGCCCGATTCACCGGTTGGGACGAAGACGGAGGCTACGCCGAGTATGCGTTGGTGCCGACTTCTTTCGCTTACCCCCTTCCTGAAGGGCTGGCGAGTGTCGACCTGGCACCGCTGTTGTGTGCAGGCATCATCGGCTACCGGGCGCTGCGCCGAGCGGCGTTGCCCCCCGGTGGTCGCCTCGGACTCTACGGGTTCGGGGCGAGCGCCCACATTACTGCCCAGCTCGCGATAACCCAGGGAGCACAGGTGCACGTGCTCACACGGGGCGCCGCGGCGCGCGAGTTGGCGCTCGAGCTCGGCGCGGTCTCTGCCGGTGCCGCCACAGACAAGCCACCAGTTCTCCTGGACTCGGCCATTGTCTTCGCACCGGCTGGTGAACTCGTGCCCGTCGCGCTCGAGGCGCTCGACCGGGGCGGGACGCTCTCGCTCGCCGGCATCCACATGAGCGACGTGCCGACGATGGAGTACGGTCGGCACCTCTTCCTGGAGAAGACAGTCACCTCCGTGACCGCGAACACCCGGGCCGACGGCGCCGCTCTCCTGCGACTGGCCGCCACCTTGCATCTCCGGCCGCGCATCACCACCTATCCCTTCGACCAGGCA
>CAYRLV010000755.1:0-1693 GCA_964425155.1 uncultured Ornithinicoccus sp.
GTGGTGAGCGGGGTGCGCAGCTCGTGGGACACGTCGGAGACGAACCGCTGCTGCACCCGGGACAGGTCCTCCAGCTGCCGGATCTGCGACTGCAGGCTGTCGGCCATCGCGTTGAACGAGGTGGC
The DNA here is from genome assembly GCA_964425155.1 of uncultured Ornithinicoccus sp. Taxonomy (GTDB): domain Bacteria; phylum Actinomycetota; class Actinomycetes; order Actinomycetales; family Dermatophilaceae; genus Segeticoccus. The sequence continues at coordinate 126 of CAYRLV010000755.1, forward strand.
CAGGCGGGCCAGGTCGTCGGCGCCGCGCACCCTCATCCGTTCGTCGAGCACCCCGGAGGCGAGGCGCTCGGAGACGTGCGCCGCCCGCCGCACCGGTTCGACGGCGAGTCGGGTGACCACCCAGGCCACCGCACCCACCAGGAGGATCAGCGCGACACCACCGAGGTTGAACGTGCGCTTGACCACCGCGAGGGTGGCCTCCTCGCTGTCCATCGGGAAGACGAAGTAGAGGTCGTAGGCACCGGCGGTGGGGATGTCGACGCGTGACCCGACGAGGACCGCGGGCACCGGCCGGTCTCCCTCGCCGAGGACGCTGATCAGTTGCACCGCCTGGTGGGTGCTGTCCTTGACCAGCTGCTGCCGCGCCGCCTGCGGGATGCTCGGGAGCCCGATGTTGCCGGTGCCCCCCGACATCACGGTGGGGACGACCACATTGCGGTTGTTGTCGAGGGCCCGGGTGAGCACCACCTCCCGCGAGTTGTCCTCGCCCGGGGACGCGCTGGCCTGGACGATGTCACCGGCCAGCTGCTTCAGGCTGTCCCGGTCGGTGCGGTCGGCCGCGCTGAATCCCGACTGCGCGGTGCGGGTCTGCTGGGCGGCCTCCTGCTTGGCCGACGAGACCTTCGCCTCCACCAAGCCGTCGGCGATCCGCTGATACAGGTAGGACCCGACGAGCAGCACCATCACCAGGCCCAGCAACATGGTCAGCGACACCACTCGCAGCTGCAGCGAGGAGCGCCAGACCTTGGCCAGCCACTGGAAGAAGGCGAGCGTGCCGCGCCGGACGCCGGCCCACAGCCGCTGCAGGTCCTGCACGACGGGCGCTGGCGGTTCCTTCCGCGGCGACGTCTCAGCCTCCTGACGCGGGCTGACCTGGACCATCGGCTACGCCGGACCCGCCTTGTAGCCGACGCCACGCACGGTCACGATGATCTCGGGGTGCTCGGGGTCGCGCTCGATCTTCGAGCGCAGCCGCTGGACGTGCACGTTGACCAGCCGGGTGTCACCGGCGTGCCGGTAGCCCCAGACCTGCTCGAGCAGGATCTCGCGGGTGAAGACCTGCCACGGCTTGCGCGCGAGCGCGACCAGCAGGTCGAACTCGAGCGGGGTGAGCGACAGGGGCTTGCCGTCGCGCTTGACCGAGTGGCCGGCCACATCGATGACCAGGTCGCCGACCTCGAGCCGCTCCGGCTCGGGGCGGTCGCTCCGGCGCAGCCGGGCCCGCACGCGGGCGATCAGCTCCTGCGGCTTGAACGGCTTGAGGACGTAGTCGTCCGCCCCGGCCTCCAGGCCGACCACGACGTCGACGGTGTCCGTGCGCGCGGTGAGCATGACGATGGGCACCCCGGACTCCGCGCGGAGCCGGCGGCACACCTCGATCCCGTCCAACCCGGGCAGCATCACGTCGAGGAGCACCAGGTCGGGCTTGGACTCGTGGAAGGCGTCCAGGGCGCCCGCGCCCTCGGCGCAGTGGGTGACCTCCAGGCCCTCGTTGCGCAGCACGATGCCCAGCATCTCGGCCAGGGCGAGGTCGTCGTCGACGACGAGCACGGATCCCTTCACGAAAC
>CAYRLV010000756.1:0-1692 GCA_964425155.1 uncultured Ornithinicoccus sp.
TCCCGCCGACTCCGGAACAGACCTGGTCATGGCGGGCTCATCGTACGCTGCCGCGCTCCTCGAGGCCCCCGTCGCCGAGCGGGAGGCCGGCCGGCGGGGCACCAGATGTGGCGCCACCGCGACGGGCGTCATCACAGTTGCATAACAACTCCCGCCCTTCTCCTGACCAACCGTTTACCAACGCGTGAACCCGGGGAAGACACCAGCAGAGGACGTCAGGCCGCGCTCGACCCCGGGCGCAACCGTCCTCTACCGACACGGTCGGCACCACCCCGCCCGACCCCAGGAGGTAATCACGGTGCGCACACAGATGAAGATGATGGCGATCGCGGGAGCGGTCGCAATGCTGGCCGCCTGCGGAGGAGGCGGCGGCAACGAGGCCACCCAGACCGGGAACACGGGCGGATCCGGGTCGACCGGTGGCACCGGCAGCGGCGGCGGCGCCAACGGGGGCACCTTCTCGGTGGCGATCGGTGAGCCGCACAACCTCTTCCCGCCCGCCAACTGCTACGCGTCCGAGTGCACACAGGTGATCCAGGTGCTGTGGGCCGGGCTCGACGTCGTGCAGGACGGCAAGCTGCAGTACCGGGTGGCCAAGTCGATCACCTCGGACGACCAGATCCACTGGGACGTCAAGCTGAACAAGGGCTACACGTTCCGCAACGGCGAGCCGGTCAACGCCGATGCGTTCATCCGGGCGTGGAACTACACCGCCTACGGGCCGCACGCGCAGAACACGTCCGGCTTCTTCACCCAGATCAAGGGCTACAACGCGATGCAGGGCAAGCACCCGAAGGCGAAGAAGTTGTCCGGCCTGAAGAAGGTGAACGACTACGAGTTCCAGGTGACCCTCAACGCCCCGTTCAGCCAGTTCCCCTACATGCTCACCTACACCCCCGCGTTCGCCGCGGTCTCGAAGAAGTGCCTGCAGAACATCGACGCGTGCAACGAGGGCAAGATGCCGATCGGCGACGGGCCCTACGAGATGGACGGCCCGTGGGCCCACAACGACCACATCTACGTCAAGAAGGTGGCCGACTACAACGGAAGCGACACCGGCCACGCCGACGAGATCCAGTTCAAGATCTACCAGAAGATGGAAACGGCCTACCGCGACTGGCAGTCCGGCAACCTCGACCTCGTCGCACCGGTCCCCTCCCAGTGGAAGCAGGCCAAGCAGGCCGCCGGCGACCGGGTGATCCAGGAGCCCAACTCGGACATCACCTACATCGGCCTGCCCCTCTACGTGGACTACCTGAAGAGCAAGAAGATGCGGCACGCCCTGTCGTTGGCGATCAACCGCAAGGCCCTCATCGACAACCTGCTGGCGGGCCTCGGTAAGCCGGCGCAGAGTCTGGTCACGCCGATCGTGCCCGGCGGTGGCGGGGACCACTGCGCCTACTGCAAGTACGACCCGACGCGGGCCAAGAAGCTGGCCCAGGAGGCGGGTGGCCTGCCGAGCACCATCACCTTGTGGGTCAACTCCGGAGCCGGCAACGACGAGTGGGTGCAGGCGGTCGGTGACATGTGGAAGAAGACGTTCGGCGTCAACTACACGATCAAGTCGATGCAGTTCCCGCAGTACCTCGACACGCTCAAGAAGGGCAAGGGCACGGGGCCGTTCCGGCTCGGCTGGATCATGGACTACCCGTCGATGGTCGACTACCTCAAGCCGATCTACTTCAAGGACGC
>CAYRLV010000757.1:0-1690 GCA_964425155.1 uncultured Ornithinicoccus sp.
CAAGCCACCCCACGAGGTTCTCCACGCGCAAGCTCGGTCCGATAGCTCGCGGGGGCTCCGGCACTGCTCGCTCGTGCCTCGCTCGATACGTCGCGGGGGGCCCGGCGATGAGACGATTCGTGGCCGTTGGGCTCGCGGCGGCCGTCGCCCTGGGGGCCACGGCCTGCAACGACGACCCCAACTCGGTGGCCGCCCAGGCCAAGGCGGGCACCAACAAGGGCTACGTCTCCGGTGACGGCTCGATCGAACAGGTCCCGCCGGGTGAGCGGGGCAAACCGCTCGCCCTGTCCGGCACCACGCTCAAGGGCAAGAAGTGGTCCCTCGCCGACGACGCCGGCAAGGTCGTCGTGCTCAACACGTGGGGCTCCTGGTGCGCTCCCTGTGTCGAGGAGGCCCCCCACCTGCAGAAGGCGTGGGAGAAACTGTCCAAGGCCGACAAGCCGGTCCAGTTCATGGGGATCAACTACCGCGAGGGCGCCAAGACCGCCGAGGCGTTCCTGCGATCTCGTGACATCACCTACCCCTCCCTGGCGGACGACGGCGGCCAGACCCTTCTCGCCCTCCGCGGCAAGGCGTCGGTGACGCCGACCACGTTGGTGGTGGACCGCGAGGGCCGCATCGCGGCGCGGGTCTCGGGCCCGGTGACGGCCACCACCCTGCGATCTCTCGTCAACACCGTGCTGCGTGAATCTGCCTGACCCGTGGACAGTTTCGTCGCCGCTCTCGCACCCGCTGCCTTGGCTCCCTCGTCCACGGCGGCTGCCGTCGTCGCTGACGCCGGCTCCACCATCATCTCCGGCAGCCTGCCGCTGGCCCTCGTGCTCGCGCTCGCGGCCGGCGCGGTGTCGTTCGCGTCACCGTGCGTGCTGCCCCTCGTGCCGGGCTTCCTCGGCTACGTGACCGGATTGTCCGGGCCCGAGGTGGACCGCCAGTCACCAGCAGGCCGGGGCCGACTGGTCACCGGCTCGTTGCTCTTCGTGGTGGGCTTCAGCGCCGTGTTCATCGCGATCGCGGTGACCGCGTCGGCCATCGGGACCCTGCTGATCGAGCATCGGGCGCTGCTGATGCGAGTCGGGGGAGTGGTCGTCATCGCCCTCGCTCTGCTGTTCCTGGGCTTCGGGCCGCAGCGCACCTTCGGGCCGCGCTGGCGCCCCGCGGCGGGGCTGGCGGGCGCTCCGCTGCTGGGGGTCGTCTTCGGGCTGGGCATGTCGCCGTGCGTCGGGCCCGTCTTCGGGGCCATCCTCACGCTGTCCAACACCCTCACGGCCGACGCCGACCTGATCCGGCGCGGTCTGGTGCTGTCGGTCGCCTACTGCCTCGGACTGGGCCTGCCCTTCCTGCTCATCGCCGGGGGCTACGCGCGCGCCGGACGGGCCTCTCGCTGGTTGCGCGACCACCACCGGCCGATCCAGGTCGCCGGAGGGGCACTGCTCATCCTCGTCGGACTGCTGATGGTGACCGGGCTCTGGGAGCACGTCATCACCTGGCTGCAGAGCCAGCTCGTGGCCGGGTTCAGGACGGTGATCTAGGTGCCGCGCCGCAGCAACCAGGCCCAGGCCGAGCGCCGACGGGCGCCGGGGCACGAGCTGGACACCCAGCCGGAGGAGGCGGTGCTGCAGCCGCGGCTCGGTGTGGTCGGCCTGCTGCGCTGGATGTGGCGCCAGCTCACCAGCATGCGCACGGCGCTGTT
>CAYRLV010000758.1:0-1688 GCA_964425155.1 uncultured Ornithinicoccus sp.
ACGTCATCTTCACTGCTGGAGTGAGCCTGCCCCGGCAACGCCATCCATGGACGCTCGTCCAGGACAACGCGCTGACGCTGGCCCGGCTGTTGCCTGAGTTGAAGCACCGGCACGTCACGTTGGTGTCCAGCGTCGAAGCCTTCGGTTCGAGCGCCCCCGGACACCCGAGTCTTCCACTTTCCGATATTCAACTGCAGGAGTGGTGTGAACGGGCGCGAGAGCTAGCGATGGAGGAGTGCCCTCCGTCGAGTGCCGCGTCACTGTGCCGAGAGCTCGTAGTGGGGAGTGGGCGCTGGACCTACGCTCTCGCCAAACGCGCGCAGGAGCTGCTGCTGGCGTCCTTGCCGACTGACTCGGTGACCATCTTCCGACTGACCAATCTGTTTGGTATCGGTCAGGACAGGGTTATCGCCCGACTGACGCGTCGGGCGGCCCGTGGTCTCCCTCTCGACGTCACCGACACCGCACGCTACTTCCTGCACGTCGATGATGCGGCTCAGGTCATCGCGACGCATCGAGAACCTGGCGTCTACGCACTTGCGGGTGCCCGAGTGACACTTCCGGATCTGGCTCGCCTGATCTGCGAGGAAGTTGGCGTGGCCCCTGTCGTGCGACTTCACCGGCCACCCTCCGACGACGTCGACATCGGGCAACTGACGCGGATGAAGCCTGCATCGATCACATCAGCGGGCCAGGTCGATCAGTCGATCCGCACGTTCGTAAGAGAACTGGCGTCCGCGCCTCCGCCGACCGGGGATGATCTCTCTGTGGTGATTCCACCACGGCCTCAGTTCACAGACGTGGTCGCGCACAGGATTCAGGAGGCACTCTGGAGCGGAAGGGTTAAGGCTGGCAACCACTGGTCGCGGGAACTCGAACGCACCTTCCGCAATGTCCTGCAGTTGGACGATGACCAGAGCGTCCTTCTGTGTGCGTCAGGGAGCGCCGCTCTGCGCCTGGCGACCGTCGCCACTGTCGGAATGGCCTCACCCGGCGACGTAGCCGTCCTTCCTTCCTTCACATTCGTTGCCACCGCAGAAATCCTCGCCCAGTTGGGCTATCGGCTCCGCTTCGTCGACGTCGACCCGGTGACGTGGACCATGGACGTCGAGGCAGCAGCCCGTGCTCTCAGCCCCGGAGACGCCCGTGTCGTCGTGGCGGTGGATGCTCTCGGGGTTCCCGCGGACTACGACGGGCTGGCCGAAGTATGCCAGCGGGCGGGCGTCCCGCTCGTCGCGGACTCGGCACCGGCAATCGGTGCGCGCTGCCAGGGTCGCCCTGTGGGAACTCAGGCGGTGGCACACGCCTTCTCGATGAGCTTCGCAAAAGTCGTGTCGGCCGGGGGCGCCGGGGGCGCGCTCGTGCTGCCCACAAGGTTGGGTGAGCGCCTACGCCGTCCGATCGACTGGACAAGGTCGAGTCAACTGGGCGAATTGAACGCTGTGATCGCCCTCGAACAACTGCAGAGACTGGATGAGTTGGTGCGACATCGTCACGAGATTGCCCAGATCTACGACGAATTCAGCCGCAGCCACAAAGACATGGTGCCTCAGCAAGTCCGCCCGGGTGACCGGCACGCCTACGTCCACTGGGTCGCGAGATTCACTGATGGCAACCGCTCTGCCGTGCAGTCGGAATTGGCCCAGTACGGTATACAGACCAAGCCGTACTATGAGCCACCACTGCAC
>CAYRLV010000759.1:0-1685 GCA_964425155.1 uncultured Ornithinicoccus sp.
AGCCTCAATCCACCGATGGGCTGCCGCTGCTGCGCTGATTCGGCTTCGGGGGCGTGTGACTCGGTGAGACGTGGCTGATCGCCCGACCTCGCTGCCGGGGTGTTCCACTGGGTGGCTCGGGTCGCGCCAGAAGGTGGCGGTTGGGTGGTCAGGTCGGGAATGCTGCTGGCGGGCTGAACGTGGCCGCGAACAGTGCCTCCCACGCGCGTTGCCATGGCCAGTGCTCGGGCAGGTGCAGCGTCAGTTTCCGGGCCGAGGAGGCGACCCGTGCGGGCACGTTGATCAGCTTGCGGCGCAGGGTGCCGGTGGTCGCTTTCGCCAGTGATGGGCGACCGGTGAGCGTTCCGACGGCGCGGGTGAGATTGAACGCGACGACCGCCAGCACCAGCCAGGCCGCGTTCGCCGCGAAATGCCCGGAGGGCAGGTGGGCCAGCGCCGAGTTCTTCAGGTCGGCGTGCACGTTCTCGATGACGGCGTGCTGCCGATGGGTCTGGTCCATCGCGACTGTGTCGAGTTGGTCTTGGGGCACGGTGGTGAAGAGGCCGTGGAAGCGCCACACGTCGAACAAGGTGGCTTGCCCGGCGGCCTTGTTCTTGTTCGCGTTGACGTCCGGGATGCGGCGCACGACCAGCCGGCCGGGCACGTGGTGGTCCTTGGCCTGGGCGGTGAATGCGGTGAAGTCGATCTCGGCGACCTGGGCGCGGGAGATCCACGTGTTGGTGTCGTCGTCCCAGATGGCCTGCGGGTACTTGATCGTGGTCCACGCGTCCTCACCGATGGCGGCGATCGCGCGTTTGACGTTCGCGGTCAGCCGGACGGCCACGGACACGTCCGCGCCGGCGCCCAGGGCCGCAGTGATGGTCGGGTGCCCGAAGAATGCGGAGTCCGCCCGCAGCAGCACCTTGCCGGCCGCAGCGCTGGAGCGCATCCTGGCGACGGTCGCCAGTACGTCGGCGACCAGGCGCTTCGCGCCGCGCGGGGAGCCGACTGCGCCCTTGCGCAGCCGCTGGGCCGCGATCACCGGGGCGGCCTGGTCGGTGGACACCGTCGCGATCAGCGAGTTGAGCCCGCGCACCCCGGAGTATCCGAACCCCGCGCCCTGCTTGGCGTGCCCGTGGACCTGGATGATCGAGTCGTCGATGTCCACGATCGCCCGCTGGTCCAGGCCCGCCAGCAACGGGGTGTGCGCGTGCAGCCCGGTCAGGACGCGGGAGGCGACCGCGTCCAGCTGCCGAACATGCCCGAACGTGAAGGACCGCAGAAACGAGCCCAGCGTGGAGGGTGCGTAGCAGCCCCCGAAGACCTTCCGCATCGCGCCGTGTCGCAGCAGGACCATGTCATCGATGGAGTCGGCCCCGGCGATCATGCCCGCGACCAGCGCGGTGACCTTCGCGCCCGCGTGCGAGCCCTTGTCCGTGGGCACCGACAGGTACTGATCAGCCAGACCGCACAGGTCGACATTCTCTGCCAGTCGCATCGCTGGGACCAGCCCCGCAGGAGACACTAGGTTCGGCTCGTCGAACCTGACGGAAGACACCGGGACAGTGTGAGACAGTTGCATCTACGAGATGCCCTTCGTGGCCGGGTAGTTGGATCCTTCAGCAAGACCAATCTTCCCAGCACGCAAGGGCATTCTCGCTCTATGACGCGCTGACTACCTCACACCATCGGTGGATTGAGGCTAA
>CAYRLV010000760.1:0-1685 GCA_964425155.1 uncultured Ornithinicoccus sp.
CCGTCGCCGTCGGAGGGCCGCACGGTCACCACGGGCAGACCCTTCGGCGGGTCCTCGACGGTGGCGTAGGCGACCCCGGACGCATCCACAACCTTCAGTTCACCTTGAGGGTTGCGCAGCACGAGGACCGGAACGCGGCGGTCCGCGCTGATCACCACGGTGGACGGCCAGGACCGGCTGACCCGCACGTCGGCCAGCCCACCGCTCGCCAGCACCCGGTGCCGGACCGCGTCCGTGTCCACCCGCAGCAGCGGTCGCCCGAGCGGGACCGCGGCACGCTCCCGCACGGCGGCGACGGAGTCGGCCGGCACCCCGTCGACCCGGACCTGCCGGGCCGCGAGCACCGGGCTGAACAACAGCAGCCACGCCACCAGGGCGGCCAGCAGCAGGCCGGCCACACCACCCAGCACGGCGCGCCGTGGCCCACCCCGCACCCGGGCGATCCGGGCGGCCATCGCCGCGTGCATCCGCGGCTCGTCGCGCCCCCTGGTGAACCTCACGCCTCCCCCAACCTCTCGAGCAGCTCGGGGCCCACAGCCGTGACGTCTCCCGCGCCCACGGTGAGGACCAGGTCGCCGGGCCGGACCAGCCCGGCCACGACCCCGGCCGCCTCACCACGGTCGGGCAGGTAGTGGACCTGCGCACCGGCCACCCGGTCGGCCACGAGCGCCCCGGTGACGCCCGGGACGGGGTCCTCCCGCGCAGCGAAGACGTCCAGGACCACCACGACGTCGGCGGGCGACAGCGCGGCAGCGAGCTCGTCGGCGAGCGCCCGGGTGCGGGAGAACAGGTGCGGCTGGAACACCACCACCAAGCGACCGGCGCCGACCAGATCCCGCCCGGTCCGCACCGCGGCGGCGACCTTGCCGGGGTTGTGCGCGTAGTCGTCGACGACCCGCACGCCACCGGCCTCGCCCCGCGGCTCGAACCGACGACGCGTGCCGCGGAAGGTCGCGAGGCCGTCGAGGACCTGGTCGGCGTCGGCTCCGAGCCCGGCCGTCGCTGCCGTGTAGGCAGCGGCGGCGTCGAGCACGTTGTGCACCCCCGGCAGCGTGAGCCGCAGCCTGCGGTCCGGCTGGTCGGGCTGGTGCACGACGGCCCCCCAGTCGAACCCGGACCCTCCCACGGCGGACAGCCGCACGTCGGCGTCGCGCGCCTCGCCGAAGGTCAGGACGCGCCGTCCGGCCCGGCGGGCGCGATCGGCCAGCCCGCGCGCACCCTCGTCGTCGGCGCAGGTGACCAGCAGCCCGCCGGGCCGGAGCGTCGCCACGAAGGCGTCGTAGGCGCGGGTCAGCTCGGCGACCGTGCCGTAGAAGTCGAGGTGGTCGGGCATCAGGTTGGTCACCACCGCGACCTGCGGGTGGTAGGCGAGGAAGGAGGCGTCGCTCTCGTCCGCCTCGACCACGAACACCTCCCCCGAGCCCAGGCCGGCGGCAGCGCCCTGACCGACCGGCGCCGCGCCGATCGCGAACGAGGGCTCCTGCCCTGCGGCCTGCAACGCCGTGGTCAGCATGGCGGTGGTGGTGGTCTTGCCGTTGGCCCCGGCGACCGCGGCCACCCGCTGCCCGGTCGTCAGCGCGGCCAGGGCCTGCGCGCGGTGCCACACCGGCTGTCCCTGCCGCCGGGCGGCCACCAGCTCGGGGTTGTCCTCCCGGATCGCGGACGAGACGACGACCACCGCGTCG
>CAYRLV010000761.1:0-1674 GCA_964425155.1 uncultured Ornithinicoccus sp.
GCGTCCTTGAAGTAGATCGGCTTGAGGTAGTTGACCATCGACGGGTAGTCCATGATCCAGCCGAGGCGGAACGGGCCGGTCCCCTTGCCCTTCTTGAGGGTGTCGAGGTACTCGGGGAACTGCATCGACTTGATCTTGTACTGGACGCCGAAGGTCTGCTTCCACATGTTGCCGACCGCCTGCACCCACTCGTCGTTGCCGGCGCCGGAGTTGACCCACAAGGTGATGGTGCTCGGTAGGCCACCGGCCTCCTTGGCCAGCTTCTTGGCCCGCGTCGGGTCGTACTTGCAGTAGGCGCAGTGGTCCCCGCCACCGCCGGGCACGATCGGGGTGACCAGGCTCTGCGCAGGCTTGCCCAGACCGGCGAGCAGGTTGTCGATGAGCGCCTGGCGGTTGATGGCGAGCGACAGCGCGTGCCGCATCTTCTTGCTCTTCAGGTAGTCCACGTACAGAGGCAGACCGATGTAGGTGATGCTGGAGGTGGGCTCCTGGATGACCTTGTCACCGGCGGCCTGCTTGGCCTGCTCCCACTGCGAGGGCACCGGGGCGACGAGGTCGAGGTTGCCGGCCTGCCAGTCGCGGTAGGCGGTCTCCATCTTCTGGTAGATCTTGAACTGGATCGCGTCGGCGTGTCCGGTGTCGCTGCCGTTGTAGTCGGCCACCTTCTTGACGTTGATGTGGTCGTTGTGGGCCCACGTGCCGTCCATCTGGTAGGGCCCGTCGCCGATCTGCATCTTGCCCTCGTTGCAGGCGTCGATGTTCTGCATGCACTTCTTCGAGACCGCGGCGAAGGCCGGGGTGTAGGTGAGCATGTAGGGGAACTGGCTGAACGGCGCGTTGAGCGTCACCTGGAACTCGTAGTCGTTGACCTTCTTCAGGCCAGAGAGCTTCTTGGTCTTCGGGTTCTTGCCCTGGAGGGCGTTGTAGCCCTTGATCTGGGTGAAGAAGCCGGACGTGTTCTGTGCGTTCGGGCCGTAGGCGGTGTAGTTCCATGCCCGGATGAACGCATCGGCGTTGACCGGCTCGCCGTTGTGGAAGGTGTAGCCCTTGTTGAGTTTGATGTCCCAGTGGACCTGATCGTCCGAGGTGATCGACTTCGCCACCCGGTACTGCAGCTTGTCGTTCTTCACGACCGCGAGCCCGGCCCACAGGGTCTGGATCACCTGTGTGCACTCCGAGGCGTAGCAGTTGCCGGGCGGGAAGAGGTTGTGCGGTTCGCCGATGGCCACCGAGAAGGTGCCGCCGTTCGCCCCGCTGCCCGTGCCACCTGTCGACCCGGATCCCCCTGTGCTCCCGGTCTGTCCGGCCTCGTTGCCACCACCTCCTCCGCAGGCGGCCAGCATCGCGACCGCTCCCGCGATCGCCATCATCCTCATCTGTGTGCGCACCGTGATTACCTCCTGGGGTCGGGCTGGGTGTTGCCTGCCGTGTCGGTCGAGTCCCGCCGCGCCCGGTCGGGTGGCGGCTGGGCCCTTGTCTGGTCTGTCCCCCGGTTCAGGAGTTGGTAAACGGTCGACCAGCCCGAGGTCAGGGGTTGTTATGCAACTGTGATGACGCTCGTCGCTCTGTCAGCACAACCGTCGCTACCCGCAGCCCTCTGGTGGGTCGGCCTCGAGGACCGCGGCAGCGTACGATGAGCCCGCCATGACCAGGTCTGTTCCGGAGTCGGCGGGA
>CAYRLV010000762.1:0-1672 GCA_964425155.1 uncultured Ornithinicoccus sp.
AGGAATAGCCCGCCCACCCAGACTTCGTCGACCAAGCACCCGGCCCGAAGGCAGCTGGTTTGCGTCTGAGTTCGTGAGACATTCCGGCGTTCTAAAACCCAGCCAAGATCCGGTGTGCCTGACCGGATTGGAGAGTGGTTGTGGTGTCGGATCGAACCGTGAGGAGCGGGAGGAAGCGCCGGCGGTTGACGCCGTCGCAGAAGTACGAGATCTACGTCAGCGTGTTGACCGGGCAGGCCACCCAGCGGGAGGCCGCGGAGCGGTTCAAGGTGGACCGGTCCACGGTGGTACACGCGTGTCGGACCGCGAAGCAGGGCGCGTTGGACGCGCTCGCCTCGGCGGTGCCGGGACGGGCCGGGAAGACGCCGGAGCAGGCTGCGATCGAGGCCGCTCGGGAGGAGATCGAACGGCTGCGGGACACGGTCGCGGAGCAGGCGATCGCGTTGCATCTGCACGAGGGAAAAGCGTCCTGGGACTGAGTGCTGGCCCGGTCCCGGTCAGGGTGGACGCCACCGTCAAGGCCGGCCTGCTCGACCTGGTCGACCATGCGGTCGAGGCCGGTTGGTCGCGTCGCCGTGCGGCGATGCTGCTCGGCCTCGATTCCGATCGGGTGCGCCGCTGGACAGAGCGCCGGGCCGGGGACCGGCTCACCGACGCCCGGCCGGGCGGGACGCCGGTGCACGCGCTGCTGCCCGCCGAACGGGCCGCCATCCTCGAACTGTTCGAGGCCTGGAGCGGCATCGACAAGTCGCACCGCAAGCTCGCGCACCGCGACTCCCGGGTCGGCCTGGTCCACGTCGCCGAGTCCACCGTGTTGCGGGTCCTCAAGCACGAAGGCCTTGTGTTGCCGGGGAAACCGGCCCGCGAGCCGACGGTGCGGGCGCCGTGGCCGGACTGGGTGGCCTGGAAGCCGAACAGCATCTGGTGCTACGACTTCACCCACTTCACCCGCGCCAAGCGGGTCGCGGTCGCGGTGATCGACGTGGTCTCCCGCAAGTGGCTGGCCACACTCGTGTCCGCGGAGGAGAGCTCCACCCAGGTCGAGGTCTGCTTCACCGCCGCGCTGGCCGAGACCGGTCTCGACGAACTCCTCGACGCCCGGCTGCTGGAGCAGCTGCGCACCGGCGAGCTGGATCCCGACGACATCGAGACCGAGGCGGTCCCGGTGCTGCTGGCGATGAGCGACAAACGGGCCGCAGATGCGCTCCCACACCACCCGCGAGTTCATGGCCGCCTGCGCCATCATGCAGCGCTTCGGGCGGCCATCCACACCGAGCGACCAGGCCTGGATCGAGACCCTCTTCGGGCACGTCAAGGGCGAATGGCCCCACCTGGAGAAGATCCGCGACCCCGGCGAACTCGCCGCCGAACTCGACCGGGTCCGGACCGAGTACAACACCGTCCGGCTGCACGCCGGCATCGGCAACGTCACCCCCGACGACGAACACGAAGGCCGCGGCGACGCCCTGCGCCAAGCCAGAGCCGACGGACTGGCCAAGGCGCGGATCGAGCGAATCAACTACCGTCGAAACACACAGGAGAACCAGCGATGAACACACCGCGACCCTGGCTGGGTGATTCCACCGCGATATGTCTCAAAAACTCAGACACACCTCCTCGCCAGACACGCTCCGACGGCCACCGCTTCCCGACGAAGACGAGGCGCCCGCCG
>CAYRLV010000763.1:0-1671 GCA_964425155.1 uncultured Ornithinicoccus sp.
AGGGGGCGAGCATCGTGGCCCCCGGCTCGGAGGGCGCTGAACTCCCGGAGGGGCTCCTGGGCGCGCCGACCCGCCTCCGACCGGACCTGTTGCTGTCCGGGCAGTTCCAGCAGGTCGGCGCCCACGAGGTCGTCTTGTTCAAGCCCCGGTGGAGTGCCTTCCACCGCACCGATCTCGAGCGCTGGCTGGAGGCACAGGGTTGCGACACCGTCGTGGTGGCCGGCTGCAACCTGCCCAACTGTCCGCGCGCCGCCCTGATCGACGCGAGCCAACGCGACCTGCGCACCGTCCTGGTGCGCGACGCCGTGTCACAGGTGACCGACGAGCGCCTCGCCGACCTCGCCGCGATCGGCGTCCACCTGGCCGACGCCGACGAGGTCCGTTCCGCCCTCACGGAGGGCGTATGACGGCGCCGCACCCGGGTGGGAGCGACTCGCCCACCGGGCGGGGGAGCGGGCGACTGGCGCGGATGGTCGGGCGCGACCCGGACGAACCCGGCCGGGCCACCTCGTCCCTGGAACTGCTCTTCGACCTTGCCTTCGTCGTGGCGGTCGGCACCGCAGCGGCCCAGTTCGCCGAGATCCTGGTCGAGGGCCACGTGCTGGCGGCCGTGGCGGCCTTCGTCGTGGCGATGTTCGCCATCAGCGTGGCCTGGATCAACTTCTGCTGGTTCGCCTCGGCGTTCGACACCGACGACTGGCTCTACCGCGTTCTGACCATGCTGCAGATGGTCGGCGTCGTCGTCTTCGCCCTCGGACTGCCGCGCATGTTCCAGTCGCTCGAGGTGAGTCATCGGCTCGACATCCGCACGATCGTGGCCGGCTATGTGGTCATGCGGGTCGCGATGGTGCTGCAGTGGGGACGGGCGGCCCGCCAGTCTCCGCAGTTCGCCAAGGTCGGTCGCGCCAACGTGCTCTGGACGGTGGTCGCCCAGTTGGGCTGGGTGATCGTCGCGTTCCTGCAACCACCGCTCCCCGTCATCGGCGCCGCCATCGTCCTGCTGGGGGCCCTCGAGCTGCTGGTGCCGGTGCTCACGCAGGGCAGTGCCTCAGGGACACCGTGGCACCCGCACCATGTCGCCGACCGCTACAGCGGGTTCGCCATCATCGTGCTGGGAGAGGGCGTGGTCGGCACCGTCGCGTCGTCCGCCGGGCTGATCGGCGAGGGTGCGCGTATCCACTGGACCGTCGACGCCGTGGTCGTGGTCGTCGCGGGTATCGGCCTCACCTTCGGCATGTGGTGGGCCTACTTCGTGATTCCGTTCGGGGACATCCTCGAGCGGCGCCGGAGCCGCGGCTACCTGTTCGGCTACGGGCACATGCCGCTCTTCGCCGGCATCGCTGCCACGGGCGCCGGCCTGCACGTCGCAGGGATGCAACTCGAGGATCCCGAGGAGGTCAGCGAGCTGACCGTCGTGCTGGCGCTCGCCGTCCCCGTGGCGGTCTTCCTGTTCATGGGCTACCTGTTGCACACGCTGCTGCTGAGGCCAGACCGGTTCCACCTGCTGTTGATCGGGGTGACCCTTGCCGTCCTCGCGGTAGCGGTGGCTCTCTCGGCGTCGGGCGCCCAGCTGACCGTGTGCCTGCTGGTGGTCATGCTGGCGCCGTTCGTCACCGTGGTCGGCTACGAGACGGTCGGCCGCCGACACCAGGAAGAGATGCTGGCGTCCCT
>CAYRLV010000764.1:0-1669 GCA_964425155.1 uncultured Ornithinicoccus sp.
GCGGGCGGCAGCTTCGACGAGTTCGGGTCGGAGATCGCCGACGCGGCGGCGGAGGCTGAGGCTGCGCAGGAGGCGTACGACGGGCTGAAGTCGTCGATCGAGACGCTCGGGTCCGTGCTGCTGGGCGCCCGCGGGTCTGCTCGCGACTTCGAGGCTGCGATCGACGCGGTCGACGCACGCATGGGCGAGGACGGGTTCAAGAGGACTCTCGACATCACGACGGAGGCGGGCCGCAAGAACCAGGCGGTCCTGGACGGCGTCGCATCCTCGACGGTGGGCTACGCGACGGCGGCGCTGGAGGCCGGGGCAGGCTCGGAGGAGCTGGCGGGGATCATGGCCCGCGGTCGTGAGGAGTTCATCAAGGCGGCCGAGGCGCTGGGCATGACGTCGGACGACGCTGCGACGCTGGCGACGAACCTGGGGCTGGTCCCGGACAACGTGCGAATGCTCTTCGAGGCCGCGGGGATCGACGAGCTGATCCAGGAGGTCGACGGCGTCCAGGACTACACACGGTCGCTGGAAGCGCTGATCCAGCTCGGGGTCGACCCGGCCGTGGCGGAGCAGTACCTGAACACGTTCGTCAACACGGAGCGTGAGACGACGGTCGGCGTGGACGCGGACCCGACGAAGGCGAAGAACAAGCAGGCCGATCTGCTGCGCAGCATCGACACTTCCGAGGGCACGGTCGACATCGACGGCAACCCGGCCAAGGCGGACGGTAAGCGGCGCGACGCGGTGTCCCGGATCAACGCCTCGGGCGGGACAGTCACGATCGACGGCAAGAACGGCCTGGCGATCGCGGCAGCGCAGGCCGCGGTGTGGAGCATCAACCGGATGTCGGCGGTCATCAACGTGACCGCGCGTTACGCCGGCGGTCTGAACATGGGTGGCGCGAACCGGCTCTACTCGTCGGCGCGTGCGTCGGGTGGCATCGTCAGGGGCTTCGCGCCGCACGTCGCCGGTCCTGCGACGGGGGTGAGCGACCTGTACCGGATGGGGTTGGACGGGTCGCTGACGCACTATGCGGAGTCGGGTCGGGGGCTGACGAAGGAGTGGTACCTGTCGGACCACCCTGCCTACAAGAGGGAGAACGTCGGGTATGCCCTGGACGCGCTGCGGCACCTGGGCGGCGCTCAGTACCTCAAGAACTTCGCGGCGGGTGGGACCGTGCAGCGCTGGTCCGCCCCTTCCGTCGCCGCCGCCTCGCCCGGCCCGGTGACGGCGGTCCTGGCCCCGGAGCACGCGGCGCTGCTGGCGGCTGCTGTGGACCAGGACATCGTGCTCAAGGTGGACTCCCGCGAGGTGGCCCGCGCCACCCGGCGTGGCGAGCAGTCCTTCGGTGCCCCAGGCCGCTGGTCGGGTGCGCCTCGCATGGGTAGGAGCGGGTCGTGACGACGTACATCGGGAGCCTCGGTGCGATGGCGCCGACGCCGTGCGTGTCCGCGCTGGGCGTCGGCACGGGGTCGCGCACGGTCCTCGGCGGTGGCCCTGGGACGCTGGCTCCGCGTCGTGCCCGCGTGGGCGGTCGTGGCCCCCGGTCATGGTCGGCGACGCTGACCGGCGACCTGTCCGTGGACGCGGCGGTGCAGGGCCTGGTGGACCGTCAGGCCCGTGCCGGTGGCGCCTACCGGGTCATCCCGTGCGACGCGGTGGACCACAACATGCTCAC
>CAYRLV010000765.1:0-1668 GCA_964425155.1 uncultured Ornithinicoccus sp.
CGGCGGGTAGCATCGCTGACGGCACCGGGGCCGGGGTCTCGCGTGCCTGTCCGGATCCCCACACCACCGGGAGAGCCTGCGCGTGACTTCGCACCGCCCGGCCGCCGTGATCGTCCTCGCCGCTGGTGAGGGCACACGGATGAAGTCGGCCGTCCCCAAGGTCCTGCACACCATCGGCGGCCGGAGTCTGCTCGGCCATGCCCTGGCCGCCGCCCGCGGCACGGCACCCCAGCACCTCGAGGTCGTCGTGCGGCACGAGCGCGACCGGGTCGCCGCACACATCGCGGAGGTCGACCCGGAGGCGCTGATCGCCGACCAGGACGAGGTCAAGGGCACCGGCCGGGCCGTCGAGTGCGGTCTCGACCGCCTGCCCGGCGACCTGACCGGCACCATCCTGGTGACCTACGGCGACGTGCCGCTGCTCGCCGCCGACACCCTGATCGAGCTGGTCTCCGAGCACGAGGAGTCGGGCAGCGCGGTCAGCGTGATCACCGCCGAGCTCGCCGACCCCACCGGCTACGGCCGGGTCCTGCGCGACGGCGACGGCGCGGTGGCCGGCATCGTCGAGCAGAAGGACGCCACGCCGGACCAGCTCGCGATCACCGAGATCAACTCCGGCATCTACGCGTTCGACGCGGCCACGCTCCGCTCCGCGCTCGCGCGGGTGGGCACCGACAACGCCCAGGGCGAGAAGTACCTCACCGACGTGCTGGCGATCGCCCGCGGTGACGGGGGCCGGGTCAGCGCGCACCTGGTCGACGACCTCTGGCAGACCGAGGGCGTCAACGACCGGGTGCAGCTCGCCCGCCTGGGCAAGGAGCTCAACCGGCGCACCGTCGAGCGGTGGATGCGTGCGGGCGTGACGGTGATCGACCCGGCCACCACCTGGATCGACGCCGACGTCTCCTTCGGCCGCGACGTCACGATCCACCCGGGCACCCAGTTGCACGGCGCGACGACCATCGGCGACGACGTCGAGATCGGACCGGACACCACGCTGACCGACGTGGAGATCCGCAGGGGAGCGACCGTCATACGGACTCACGGGTCGCTCGCCGTGATCGGCGAGGACGCGACGGTGGGCCCGTTCGCCTACCTGCGCCCGGGCACCGAGCTCGGGGCCAGGGGCAAGATCGGCACCTTCGTGGAGACCAAGAACGCGCAGATCGGCGCGGGCTCCAAGGTCCCGCACCTGTCCTACGTCGGCGACGCGACCATCGGCGAGGCCTCGAACATCGGGGCCGCCAGCGTCTTCGTCAACTACGACGGGGTCAACAAGCACCACACGACGATCGGCAGCCACTGCCGGATGGGCAGCGACAACATGTATGTCGCGCCGGTCACCGTCGGCGACGGGGCCGGCAGCGGGGCCGGCGCGGTGATCCGCAAGGACGTGCCGCCGGGCGCGCTCGCGATCAGCGTGGCGCCGCAGCGCAACATCGCCGGCTGGGCGCAGGCCAAGCGGGCCGGCACGCCGCAGGCGGAGGCCGCGGCGGCGGCTCAGGCAGCCGCCGGCGACGGGGGAGGCGGCGACGCTGCGGGTGCGGCCGATCCCGACGGTGCCGCCGACGAGGACAAGGCCTCGCGGGCATGACGGGGTTGGTGGAGAACCCGGAGAAGAAGCTGATGGTCTTCTCCGGGCGGGCGCACCCGGAGCTGGCCGAGGAG
>CAYRLV010000766.1:0-1658 GCA_964425155.1 uncultured Ornithinicoccus sp.
GGTCAGCACCGTCTTGACCCGCGTCCCGTTACGGGAGTTGCCGCCATCGCGGCCCCCTTCCGCGTCAGAGATCGGTAACCAAGACCCGGTTTTAATTGTCCGCATCCTTGCTGGTTCGATCACCGAATTGGACAAGGAGACTGATGATGAGCAAGCCCAACCCGGCAGCGTCGACCGGCGGTACGGCGTCGCGGCGGCGCAGGCGTAAGAAGCTGGCGCCCTCGCAGAAGTATGAGGTGTTCACCGCGGTGTTGACCTCCTCGGCCACCCAGCGTGAGCTGGCTGAGGCGTACGGGGTGGACCGGACCACGATCCGCTCGATCTGCGCGACGGCCAAGCAGGGCGCGTTGGAGGCGCTGGCCGCGGCGGTGCCCGGCCGACGCGGCCGGACCGTCGAGCAGGTCGAGCTGGAAGAGGCCCGCGCCGAGATCGAGCGGCTCAAGGCCACCATCTGTGAGCAGGCGGTGTCCTTGCACCTGGAGAAGGGAAAAGACGGTTGGGACTGAACGCTGGCCTGGTCCCCGCCCGCGTCGACGGGCCAGCCAAGCGGGGACTGCTGGATCTGGTCGAGCACGCGCGCCAGCAGGGCCTGTCGGGGCGGTGGGCCTGCCGCCAGCTCGGGCTGGACCACGCCCGGATGCTCGGCTGGGCGGCCAAGGCCCAAGCCGGGTCGGATCTTGCTGACCAGGCGCCGGGCCCGGCGCCGGGTGAGGCGCTGCACGCGCGGGTGGACTGGGAACGTGACGCGGTCGTCAAGGTGGCCAAGGACTGGGGCCGGATCGACCTGTCGCACCGCAAGCTGGCCCACCGCGGCTCCCGGCTGGGGGCGGTGCACGTGGCCGAATCGACCGTATTGCGAGTCCTGGCCGCGGCCGGGATGCACCTGCCCGGGGTGCCGCAGGTCCGCGAGCGGCGTGGCAAGACGCCCTGGCCGGACTGGGTCGAGTTGGTCCCCGGGCAAATTTTCATCTACGACTTCACGCACTTTCGGGGCCTGCGGGGCTGGTGCGCGATCGCGGTCGTCGACGTGGTCTCGCGGTACTGGCTGTCCACCGTGCTGTCCCCCGAGGAGACCTGGGTGCAGGTCGAGACCGCGTTCATCGCCGCGCTGGAAGCCGACGGCAAGGGCTTCCTGCTCGAGGACACCGCCCTCGCCAGCGAGCTGGCCAGCGGCCAGATCCCCGAGGACGACGACCGCATCCCGGCGCTGCTGGCGGTGTCGGACAACGGGCCGCAGATGCGCTCGTCCAAGACCGCGCAGTTCATGGCCATCGCCCGGATCGCCCAACACTTCGGGCGGCCCGGGACTCCAAACGACCAAGCGTGGATCGAGTCGTTCTTCGGCCACCTCAAAGGAGAGAACCCCTACCTGGACACCATCGACGACCCCACCGTCCTGCGCGCCGAGCTCGACGTCAAAAGACGCCACTACAACACCGTCAGGCTGCACGAGGGCATCGGCTACGTCACCCCCCGACGACGAGCACCACGGTCGAGGCGAGACCATCCGCAAGGCACGCCGGACCGGCCTGATCACGGCCCGCGCCAACCGCATTGCCACCCGCCGCCAGATGCGGCAGGATCACCCACACACCGACCAGCACCGATGAGGACATTTGAAACCTCGAACTGGCTAGTTATCTCAGACACGGCTCGGC
>CAYRLV010000767.1:0-1655 GCA_964425155.1 uncultured Ornithinicoccus sp.
GCGCGTCGCCGAGGGTGTGCACGAACTCGCCCGGCTCGAGGTCGCAGACCTGGGCCACCATGTGGGTGAGCAGGGCATACGAGGCGATGTTGAACGGCACGCCGAGGAAGACGTCGGCGCTGCGCTGGTAGAGCTGGCAGGACAGCGTGGCCCGCCCCTGCTCGGTCGCCGGCGCGACGTAGAACTGGAACATCGTGTGGCACGGCGGCAGCGCCATGTCCTCCACCTCGGCGACGTTCCACGCGCTGACGATGTGCCGGCGGGAGTCGGGGTGGGTGCGGATCGACTCGACGACCCGGCCGATCTGGTCGACGGTGCCGCCGTCTGGGGTCGGCCAGGAGCGCCACTGGTGGCCGTAGACCGGGCCGAGCTCGCCCTGGGCGTCGGCCCACTCGTCCCAGATGTGCACGCCGTGCTCGTGCAGCCAGCCGACGTTGGTGGAGCCGGTGAGGAACCAGATCAGCTCGGTCACCACCGACTTCATCTGCAACTTCTTGGTGGTGACCGCGGGGAAGCCCTCGGCCAGGTCGAACCGCATCTGGTGGCCGAACACGCTGCGCGTGCCGGTGCCCGTGCGGTCGGTCTTGACGACCCCGTGGTCGCGGACGTGGCGAAGGAGGTCGAGGTACTGGCGCACGGCCCGAAGGTAGCAAACGGCCCGGACACCGACAGCAATGTGATCCAGATCACATTCGCCCCCTGTAACGTCATCAACGATTCAACCGATGTACCCCGTGATCGCGTCGCTACCCGGACCCCCGAGCGGGTAGCGACGCGATTCTCATGTCCGGCCCCGTCGAGCCGACCGGGCGCTGTCGCCCCACGCTGTCGGACCCCCCGACTACGGTCGCGAGCATGCGCTACGGATTCGTCGTTCCCTTTGCCAGCGAGACCGAGTTCGTGGAGCTCGCCGAGCTCGGTGAGCGCTCCGGCTGGGACGGAGTGTTCTCCTGGGAGGGCGTATGGCGGCAGGACCCCTGGGTGCAGATCGCCGCCGCCGCGGTGCGCACCGAGCGGGTCCGGTTCGGCACCGTCATCACTCCCGTCTCCCGCTACCGGCCGTGGGACCTCGCGTCGCTGGTCGGGTCGGTCGACCGGCTCTCCGGCGGCCGGGTCACCGTCGGCGTCGGCCTGGGCGCGGTCAACAGCAACTGGGCGGCGTTCGAGCCGGATGAGGGCCGGGCGGCACGGGCCCGCAAGGTCGATGAGGGGCTGGAGCTGTGGCGCCGGCTGCTCGCTGGTGAGCGGTTCCGGCACGACGGGGAGTTCGGGTCGGTCGACCTCACCGCGCCGATCGAGCCGGACGGACCACCACCCCCGGCCCAGACGCCGCACCCGCCGGTCTGGGTGGTCGGCATGCTCGTCCACGGGAAGCAGCGGCAGCGCTCGCTGGAGCGGGCCGCCCGTTGGCAGGGGATCTTCCCGGCCGCCTCCGGCGGTCCGGAGGGCAGCTCGGGGCTCACCCTCGAGGCGCTCGCCGAGGTCGTGGAGCGAGTGAAGGCCCTGCGCGCGGACGCCGGGCTGCCGTGGGAGGGCTACGACGTGGTCGTCGAGGGCGACAGCCACGGTGACTTCGGCGACGTGCACGGCTCGCCGCAGCCGTGGGCCGACGCCGGCGCCACCTGGTGGCTGGAGTCGTGGTGGGACGTGCCACC
>CAYRLV010000768.1:0-1655 GCA_964425155.1 uncultured Ornithinicoccus sp.
GGCCCCGTTGTGTAGCGGCCTAGCACGCCGCCCTCTCAAGGCGGTAGCGCCGGTTCGAATCCGGTCGGGGCTACTCCCGCAAGACCCCTGCTCGAGCAGGGGTCTTGTCGTGTCTATGGGCTCCGAGCGGGAGCTTCATTTTGGCCGCCGGTACACAACGGGTACACATCCGAGAGAATCCGGCGGGCTGCTGCGTCCAGCGCGTCGCCCACCTCGTCGAGGCGATCACCGTACAGGTGTCCGTAGAGATCGAGCGTCATCGTCGCGCTCTTGTGCCCCAGCATCTGCTGGACCACCTTCACGTCGGCACCTGCAGCGATGGCCAGGCTGGCGGCGGTATGGCGCAGCTCGTGCGGGTGCAACCCCTCGACCCCGATCGCCTTGGCCGCCTCGGTGAACGCGGCTCGCTGCACGGCCTGTGCGCGCAGCACCGCGCCACGTGGACCTGTGAAGACGAGGTCGTCCGCTGGCTTGCCGGTGACGTGGCGCCCCAGCTCTTCGGCAAGGAAGGCGGGCAGCGGGACTTCCCGGCGTTCATGGCCCTTGGGCGTGCCCCACGTCTGGACTCCCCGGACCAGGGTGACCGACGCCACGATCAGGGCTCGACGGCGCGTCAGGTCGAGACGACCGACCCGCAAGGCTGCCATCTCCCCGAATCTGACCCCCGTGTAGCCGAGGAACAGCACCATCAACCGGTAGTCCTCCCCGCAGGTTGCCGCCAGCTCGTGGACCTGAGCGTGGGTGAGGTAACGCCGCTCGTGGACAACGACTCGGGGGAGGGCGACACCGGTCGCGACGTTGCGCACGAGCCGACCGTCCTTGACTGCCATCTGCAGGACGAGGCTGAGCACGCGGTGGATCTTGTGAACCGTCGCCGGCGACCGTGACTTGCCCAAGGCCATCACCCACGACTGCACGTCCACGTGCGTGACGTCGGCGAGGCGGACGTTCTGCCAGCGCGGGAGCACGTGTTCGCGCAGGATACCGGCATACCGCTCTCGCGTCGTCGGTTTCAAGTGAGCCTGGCCGTCGAGCCATTGCCTCGCCCATTCGCCGACCGTCAAGCGGGAGAGGGCAGGGTCGATGTAGGAGCCGACCAGCTTGGCGGACTCGATCCCAGTCAGGTAGCGCTCGGCGTCCAACTTGCGCTCGAAGGTCTTGGTGCGCTGGGAGCCGTCGGGCGCGCGGTACCGGGCATACCAGCGGACGCGTCCGCCGCGGCTGCGCTTCTCGATACTCGCCATCAGATGTCCATGGTCGGGTTGGGGGCCAGTCACGACCCGGGCCACTACCAGGCGGAGCAGCCTTCAGGCGACGCGTGTCTGTTGGTCGAGCCACTCGATGACCGCCGCCCTGTCGAACCGCAGATACCGGCCCACCCGTCGCGCCGGCGGGCCGTAGTGCTTGCAGCGCCACTGATAGATGGTGGCTCTGGGGACCTGGAGGTACGCCGCGACCTCCTGGACCGTCCACAGCGGCTCGAACTGAGCATCCATCGTTCTTCTCCTTGTCCGGCTACATCTCGCGTACCGGCGTCGGGGTACACCATCAGCTCAGGGCGTCAGCGCCGTCCCGCCGTAGGTGCTCGACAGGCCTCGCTACCAGATCCGCGCGGGTCAAGGGGCCGCTTCGTGCCCTGACGACGTCGATGGTGG
>CAYRLV010000769.1:0-1654 GCA_964425155.1 uncultured Ornithinicoccus sp.
CGGCCTCAGCGTGTCGCCTCGCTGAACCGCTGTGCCCAGTCGGCCAGGACGTCGCGGACCGGCCCGGACGTCTCGAGGGTGAACGCCGCGCCCACGGCGCCCAGTGCCATCGCACCCCACTCCGGCGCGTCGGCGGCCACGGTCACCCGGCACCGCTGCGCGTCGATCGGCTCGATCACCGACCACGGGCCGATGCGTTGCCGCACCACCTCTTCCGGTGCGTCCACCACGGCGACCACCTCGAAGGGTCTGGCGCGCTGCTCGAGCCCCTGCCGGACGAAGCTGGCAGCGTCCTCGGCCGGCAGCTCTCGTGGCCGAAACGGCTCTCCCGTCGCGTCGAGGTGCGACAACCGATCCAGCCGGAAGCTGCGCCAGTCGTGGCGCTCGAGGTCGAAGGCGACCACGTACCAACGGCGACCGATGGGCACGAGACGGTGCGGCTCCGCATACCGGCTGGTCTCCTGGCCCTGCGCGGACGTGTAGGCGAACCGCACCCGCTCGGCGTCGCGGCAGGCGATCGCCATCGTGCTCAGCGTGTCCGAGGAGGTGACCGGTCCCTTGGTGCGCCAAGGGAACTCACTGCTCATCGACGTGATCGCCTCGACCCGGCGGCGAAGTCTCGTCGGCATCACCTGCACCACCTTGGCGAGGGCGCGCACGGAGGACTCGGCGAGCCCCTCGACACCGGCCCGGGAGGCCGTCTGCAGTCCGACCGCCAGCGCCACTGCCTCGTCGTCGTCGAGCACCAACGGCGGCAGGGACGCGCCGGCGGCGAGTTGGTAGCCACCGCCCAGACCTCGATCGGCCCGCACCGGATAGCCCAGCTGGCGCAGTCGTTCGACGTCGCGCCGCAGGGTCCGAGCGGAGACCTCGAGACGTTCGGCGAGCTCGTCCCCGGACCAGTGCCGGTGGGTCTGCAGCAGCGAGAGGAGACGGAGCATGCGAGAGCTGGTGTCGGCCATGGCACCAGTCTGACCGACACAGCGGACAGAAAATGACCGGAGTAGTCCGTAACGTCGTCAGTACCCTCTCGCCGACGACAGGAGCCGACATGACCACCGCCGCAGTCACCCCCGCCCCCACCACCGACCAGGAGCGCGACGACCTGCTGTCCGCCCTGCGGGGCCAGCGGGGCTTCCTCCGCCATGCCGTGCAGGGGCTGGACGACCATCAGGCCGCTCGGCGCACGACCGTCAGCGAGCTCACTCTCGGCGGACTGGTCAAGCACGTGACCGACGTGGAGCGGCAGTGGATCGAGTTCGTGCGGATCGGCCCCTCGGCCTTCCCCGCCGTCACCGAGTGGACCGCGGAGGCCGCCGCGGCTCGCGCCGACGGGTTCCGGTTGCTCGAGGGCGAGACCCTGGCCGGTGTGCTGGACGAGTACGAACGCGTCGCCACAGCCACCGACCAGATGGTCCGGGAACTGTCGTCGCTCGACCTCTCCTGGCCGCTGCCGGAGGCCCCGTGGTTCGAGCCGGGTGGCCGGTGGTCTGCTCGACGGGTCCTGCTCCACCTCATCCAGGAGACCGCGCAGCACTGCGGGCACGCCGACATCATCCGAGAGGCGCTGGACGGTCAGAAGACCATGGGGTGATGCCCGGCCGTGCGGTGACGACTCGTCTAGGAGTCGTCACCGCCGTCGGCGCTCCACACC
>CAYRLV010000770.1:0-1649 GCA_964425155.1 uncultured Ornithinicoccus sp.
GAAGTAGCCGAACCGGATCGGCCACGGGCCGGGGGAGCGACCGCTCCTCCGGCCTCCTCGGAGCCTTGGTGGCCGATCCGCCTGAACGCCAGGTGACGACAGCGGACACGAGCATCACAAGATTGCTGGGAAGGAGCGTCCGTGAGCGTCGTCCTCATGTTCCTTGGAGCGGTCGGCACGGTGACCGGTAGCCGGACCCTCGTTGACCACGACCGTCGTCGGACCTTGGTGGACTGCGGTCTCTATCAGGGCGAGCGCCAGTGGCGCAGGCGCAACTGGCAACCTCTGCCGATCGATGCGGCCAGCATCGACGAGGTGGTGATCACGCACACCCATCTCGATCACTGCGGCTTTCTCCCCGCCCTCTTGAGGCAGGGCTTCGCGGGCGAGGCATGGTGCAGCGCCGGCTCCGCTGCACTCATCCCCATCATCCTGAGAGACAGCGCTCACCTGTTCGAACGAGAAGCCCAGTATGCGGGGAACTCAGGCTACTCGCGTCACACGCCACCTCTGCCTCTCTACACGTCAGCCGACGCGGAGCACGCCATCTTCTCGCTTCGCTCCGTTGACTTCGATCGCTCTACCCGGCTGCCCTCGGGCGCCGGACTGACGCTGGTGCGGGCGGGGCACGTGCTCGGCGCCGCGAGTGCCCTCGTGCAGGTGGGCGGCACCTCGGTGCTCTTCTCAGGTGATCTCGGCCGACCGCACCACCCGTTGCTGCGACCCCGGGCGCGACCCCCCGCGGCCGAACACGTCGTGCTGGAATCCACGTACGGAGATCGTACCCACCCCACCGGCGACACCGATCACCACGAGATGGCTGCGTGCATCTGCCGCACGGTGGAACGCGGGGGCTCGGTGCTCATCCCTGCGTTCGCCGTGGATCGCACCGAGCTGGTCCTGGCGGCACTTGCCACGTTGCGACGCGAGGCGCTGATTCCCGACGTACCGATCCACGTGGACAGCCCGATGGCGCTGCAGGTGCTGGAGGTCTATCGTGGGCCGACCGCGGCTGGGGAACTGAGGGACGATGCGGCCGACACTCTCGACGGGATGCCCGCATGGCGCGTCGCACGAAGTGCCGAGGAGTCGCGTTCGCTCAACCACCCCCGTACCCCGTGCATCATCGTGTCCGCCTCCGGAATGGCCAACGGAGGCCGGGTGGTGCACCACTTGAGGGCGATGCTTCCGGACAGGCGGCACTCCGTGCTGCTCACCGGCTACCAGGCGGTGGGCACGAGGGGGAGGCAGCTGGCCGATGGCGCCACGGAGATCAAGATCGCCGGGTCCTACGTCCGCGTGCGTGCTCAGATCACGGTGGATGAGGGATTCTCGGTGCACGCCGACGCGAACGAGCTCGTGGCCTGGGTGGAGGAACTGCCCCGGCAGCCGGCCAGCATCTTCATCAACCACGGCGAGCCTGAGGCGGCGCAGGCACTCGCAGATCGGCTGCGCGGCGTGACATCAGCCGTGGTGGTCGTTCCTCGGCTGGGCGAACGGGTAGGCGTCAGCTGAGTCGGGCCAACCAGGCGCCAGCCGTTTGGGCCGTGACTTTGTTGACCTCGCGGCGCACGCCCTGCGCAGCCACCGGGCCGCCGCAGGATGGGTCCGAGTCCGTTCGAAACGCGCGACATCGACCCCGCGGCTAG
>CAYRLV010000771.1:0-1649 GCA_964425155.1 uncultured Ornithinicoccus sp.
GTTTGTTCGGCGTTGAGGACGGTGTCCTTGCGGCGTCCGTCGGGGTACTGGTTGGCGGCGAACATGACCATCGGGGGGTCGAAGGTCAAGTTCTGCCATTGGCTGTAGGGGGCCAGATTCTCCACGCCGTCGGGGCTGATGCTGGACAGCCACCCGATCGGGCGCGGGACGGTGCAGCTTTTGAAGGGGGAGTAGGGCAAGGGGTTGGGCTCGGTTGCCGGGCTGTACTTCACGAAGTGCTCCTTGTCAGGTCCGTTTGGTCTGTAGTGCGTGGCTCGGCGCCGGGCCGGTTGCGGCGGACGGGGGTGGAGAAGAGGTAGTAGAGGCCGCCGGCGACCACGATTCCCAGCAGCCAGGCGACCTCGGCGCCACCCATCCAGTCGGCGATAGGCCCGACATACAGGCTGCTGTTCATGAAGGGGATCTGGATGAGGATGCCGATGGCGTAGGCGGCGAAGGCGCCCTTGTTGAACCGGCCGTAGCGGCCGGCCGGGGTGAACAGGTCGCCGATGCTGTACTGCTCGCGGCGGACCCAGTAGTAGTCGACGAGGTTGACGGCTGACCAGGGGGTCATGAAGTAGAGCAGGAAGAGCAGGAAGTTCTGGAAGGTGGCCAGGAAGTTGCTGCTGGCTGCCAGGGCGATGGCCAGGGCGACCGCGGAGATGGCGCAGATGTAGACGGCGCGGTGGCGGGGGGCGATGCGCGACTTGCCGGTCAAGCTGGTGACGATGGTGGCCACCGACATGTAGCCGCCGTAGGAACTGAGGGTGTTTCCGGTGAGTTTGCCGCACAGCACGGCCAGCAGCACGACGATCCAGAAAGGTCCGCCCAGGTCGGCGAGGTAGCCGACCTGATTGTCGGCAAACGCCTCCCCGCCGAGAGCCGCGGCCAGGCAGCCCAGCACCATGGCCAGGGTACCGCCGAACACGCTGCCGGCGAAGGTCCAGGCGACAGTGGAGCGTTTCGGGGTCTTCGACGGCAAGTAGCGGGAGTAGTCGGCGATGTAGGGGCCGAAGGTCAGCTGCCAGGACGCAGCCAGGGAGATGCCGAGCACGAACGCAGCGGCGTCGAAGGCGTGGTCGCCGAGGATCTGTCCGGCCTGGGGGTCGGTCAGGGTCCGGATGAGCAGGCCGATGACGACGACGGCGCTCAGCACGGCGGCCAGATGGGAGAAGCGGTGGATGTGCTTGTACCCGAAGATGGCCAGCGCGGTGGACATCAGGGCGAACAGGATCGCTCCAAGATCCCGGGAGATGTGCAGCAGGCTGGCCATCGCCTGACCGCCCAGGACCAGGCCGGTGGCGTAGAAGCCGAGAAAGATCATCAGAGCCAGCACCAGCGGCAGGGTGGCGCCGAAGTAGCCGAACTGGGCGCGGCTCTGGATCATCTGGGGCACCCCGAGTCGGGGGCCCTGGGCCGAGTGCAGCGAGGTGAAGAAGCCGCCGACCACGTTGCCCAGGACGATCGCAGGGATCGACCACAGGGCGGTGTTGCCAAGGACCACGAACAGGGCCCCGGTGACCACGGCGGTGATGGAGGTGTTGGCTGCGAACCAGACGAACAGCAGGCTGCGGGGTGAGCCGTGCCGTTCGGATTCGGGGATGTAATCGATGGAGCGCTGCTCGATCGTGGGGGAGTTGGCCATGGGG
>CAYRLV010000772.1:0-1647 GCA_964425155.1 uncultured Ornithinicoccus sp.
CCACCCGCATCACCGAGTCGGCCAAGAAGCAGATCGAGGCCGAGCGGCAGCAGGCGCTCGTCTCGCTGCGGGGGGAGGTCGGCCAGATGTCGACCGACCTGGCCAGTCGCATCGTCGGCGAGTCGCTGCACGAGGAGACCCGGCAGAAGGGCATCGTCGACCGGTTCCTGGCCGAGCTGGAGGCCGGTGACGTCAAGCCCGAGGCCGTCGGCTCCGCCCCCGCGGCGTCCCACGAGGACTCCTGATGCAGGGCTCGTCGCGTGGTGCCGCCGCCGCCTCCCGTGAGGCCTTGGCGCAGACCCTGCAGCAGGAGGGGGTGGACTGGACGGCGCTGTCCGAGGACCTGTTCGCCGTCACGTCCGCGATCGACGGCAGCGCCACGCTGCGCCGGGCCCTCGCCGACCCGTCCCGCGAGCCCGAGGCCAAGCGCGGCCTGGCGGAACGACTGTTCGGTGGCAAGGTCGGGGAGGCCACGACGACGCTGCTCGAGACCGTGGTGTCGCAGCGGTGGGCCGCGGAGCGCGACCTGCCGGACATGACCGAGGAGCTCGCCGTCGAGACGGTGATGGCCTCGGCGGAGGCCGGTGGGCGGCTCGACTCGGTCGAGGACGAGCTGTTCCGGTTCGGTCGGGTCGTGGCCGGAAACGGCGGGCTGCGCGACGCGCTGACCGACCGGCAGGCCAGCGGCGAGGCGAAGGCCGCGCTGGTCGGCTCGCTGCTGGAGGGCAAGGCGAGCGAGGAGACGCTCCGCCTCACCAGGCAGGCCGTGCTCGCACCGCGGGGTCGGCGGTTCGACCGCACCCTCGAGGCCTACCAGGCGATCGCGGCACGCCGCCGCGAGCAGCTGACCGCGACCGTCGTCTCGGCCGCCCCGCTCGACGAGACCCAGCGCGAGCGGCTGGGCCGGGCGCTCGGGGCGATGTACGACAAGCCGGTGCAGACCAACGTGATCGTGGACCCGGACGTCCTCGGTGGGCTGCGCATCCAGGTCGGCGACGAGGTCGTCGACGGCACCATCGCCCGTCGGCTCGACGAGGCGAAACGCAGGCTCATCGGCTGACCCAGGCAACCACACCGCATACCGACATCCACCCACAGGCAGCAACCAGCAAGCTTCGGTCCGGACAGAACGGGCCGCACACGAGGAGACGATGATGACGGAGCTCACCATCCGCCCGGAGGAGATCCGCGACGCACTGAACGACTTCGTTCAGTCCTACGAGCCCGACGCGGCCTCCCGCGAGGAGGTCGGCCGGGTGGTCGACGCCGGTGACGGCATCGCGCACGTCGAGGGGCTGCCGTCGTGCATGACCAACGAGCTGCTCGAGTTCGAGGACGGGACGCTCGGTCTCGCCCTGAACCTCGACGTGCACGAGATCGGCGTCGTCGTCCTCGGCGCCTTCGACAACATCGAGGAGGGCCAGGAGGTCAAGCGCACCGGCGAGGTGCTCTCCGCGCCCGTCGGCGACGCCTTCATGGGCCGCGTGGTCGACCCGCTGGGCCACCCGATCGACGGCCTCGGCGACATCGAGCCCGAGGGGCGTCGCGCCCTGGAGCTGCAGGCTCCCGGCGTCATGGCCCGCAAGTCGGTGCACGAGCCGCTGCAGACCGGCATCAAGGCGATCGACTCGATGATCCCGATCGGCC
>CAYRLV010000773.1:0-1640 GCA_964425155.1 uncultured Ornithinicoccus sp.
GTAGGTGTAGGAGCCGTAGTCGAACTTGTGCCGGCCGCCGTGCACCGACCCGGAGAACGTGGCGCACCGGCCGTTGGCGCGGTTCAGCTGGGTGGCCGCGAACCACTTGTAGTTGCCGCTGTCGGTGTCGCTGTCGCGGCCGGGGCGGTTCTTCACGGTGAGTCGGGCCTTCGTGTACTGCCGGCCCGGCAGGAAGTTGCGCGTCTCGACGCAGTTCGTGCCGCCGTTCGCGGACGAGTAGAAGAGCGCGACCTTGCCGATCGGCTCGCTGATCTGGTTCTTGATCGTGTGCCAGGCCGAGATCCGGGTGCCCCGGCAGTGGTGGGTCAGGTCCTGGGCCGAGGCAGGGCCGGCGATGCTGACCGTGCCGGCCGCGACCAGTGCGGCTGCGGCCACGTGAACGGTGCGCTTGAACATTGACGATTCCCTCCGTGTGGGCGCCGGGTCCTCCCCGAACGCTCCTGGCGCGTCGGGCGGTCCGACGCGTCCCCCCGGTGACGGTGGGGCGTTCGCCACGCTAAGCGGATCCGGCCGGACCGTCGATGGGGAGCACTCCCCGCTCGAATCGCTGGCCGGCCGGGGGACAATGGGGGCGTGGAGCCGAGATTCCAGACCGGGCGACTGCTGGTCGCGACCCCGGAGACCGGTGGCGAGGTCTTCCGGCGCAGCGTCGTGCTCGTGCTGCACCACGACGAGGAGGGTGCGCACGGCGTGGTCCTGAACCGGCCGCTCGAGGCGGGTGTGGAGAGTGTGCTGCCCGGGTGGGAGGAGCACGTGACCAAGCCGTCGACCCTGTTCCAAGGCGGACCGGTCGGCCTGGACTCGGCGTTGGGACTGGTGACCGTGCCCGGCGCCTCGGAGAGACCGGAGGAGCCGATGGGCGTGCGGCTGCTGTTCGGCGGCCTGGGTCTGGTCGATCTAGACGCGCCGCCTCCGGTCGTGGTGCCGGAGATCGCGGGGTTGCGCATCTTCGCCGGCTATGCCGGCTGGTCCGGCGGCCAGCTGGAGGGTGAGATCCGGGCCGGCGGCTGGTACGTCGTGGAGGCCGAGCCCCGCGACGCGTTCACCGCCGAACCGGACCTGCTCTGGGCCGAGGTGCTGCGCCGGCAACGGGGCAACCTCGCCCTCGTCGCGAGCTACCCGGAGGACCCGTCGATGAACTGATCCCCGGCCGGGCACGGCGACGTCCGGGGCACGGGGAGGCGGGCCCTCTTACACTGGGCCTCATGAGCGATCCGCAGATCCCGCTGGACGACCCGAACGCGCCGGAGCCGGAGCCGTCAGGTCCGACGACGCAGACCGCGGTGCTCGAACGCGAAGAGGTCGAGCACCAGCTGCAGGAGCCGGGTGACCACGAGCGCTTTGCGCACTACGTGCGCAAGGAGAAGATCCTCGAGAGCGCGCTGTCCGGTGAGCCGGTCACGGCGCTGTGCGGCAAGGTCTGGGTGCCGGGGCGCGACCCCCAGAAGTTCCCGGTGTGCCCGATCTGCAAGGAGATCTACGACGGGCTGCGAGCTCCACAGGACGGCGGCGACGACTGAGGATCGCAGCGAAGCGAGGACCGGAGGTCGGCGCAGGAGCCGGACCATCGAGCACGGACGGCGGCGACGACTGAGGATCGCAGCGAAGCGAGGACCGGA
>CAYRLV010000774.1:0-1635 GCA_964425155.1 uncultured Ornithinicoccus sp.
CTGGGGCGCCGGCGCCCCAGTCCGGGACTGGCCACCGGGATGGCCCCCAACAGCGGGCTCATCCGCGGGCTGCCTCCATACTGCCCCGCTTAGGGACGAAGGACAGCACCCCGCGGTGATGTCCTTGGCCAATGGGTCTTGGTCGACCAGCCGCTGCGAGAGGAGCCCAGCGCGTGGTGATGAGGTTCTCCAGGACCTTTCCGCGCTGTCGCGGCGGGCGCCACCAGCCTGCACATGCGCTCGGTGTCGACGGCGCGTGAAAACTGACCCCCGTGCGGCCTTGGGTTCGACGGCGAATTCGGGTGGTCGTCGCAACGTTGGTTGATCATCATCGCAGTTCGCCGGCGAACACCGCGGCTGGGGTCTGCCAGCCCAGGGCCTTGCGTGGTCGATGGTTCAGGCGGTTCTCGATGGCTCGCAGGTCATGCGCGCTGTAGGTGCGCAGGTCGGCGTTGCGCGGCAGGTACTGGCGCAGCAGTCCGTTCGTGTTCTCGTTCGTACCGCGCTGCCAGGGGCAGCCCGCGTGGGCGAAGTAGACCCCCTGACGAAAGAGCGGTGCGACCAGGTCGTGGCGGGCCATCTCCACGCCCTGGTCCCAGGTCAAGGTCAGCAACCGGTCGCACGACAACCCGGCCAACCCGGCACGCAGGGCCGCGGCGAAGTCCTCGCCCGATCGGGTTGCCGGCACCCGGACCAAGCGGGTGAACTTGCTCAGGCGATCGACCAGCGTGCCGACACAAGACAGGCCGCGGGCGCCGACCAGCAAGTCGCCCTCGAAGTCGCCCAGCCGGGATCGTTCGCTCACCACGACCGGGCGCTGATCGATAGATTTGCCGGGTACCTTGAACCGCGGACCGTGCTGCCCCCGGCGGCGTCGGCGCCGCATCGACCGGCCGGTGCGCAGGTTCTTGGTCAGTTCCCGTGACAGCCCGCCCGGACCGCCGTAGAACAAGCCTTGGTAGATCGTCTCGTGGCACAGGTGCCAGTCCGGCCGGTCGGGGTAGGTCTGCTTCAGCCAGCCGCTGATCTGCTCCGGGCTCCACTGCAGCTCCAGCTGCTCCTGCACCACCGCCCGCAATGCCGGGTCGCTCGCCAGCCGCGGCCGCCGATGTCGACGGGCTCGCTCGCGGGCTCGGGCATGCGCCAAGCCGGGCTCGTACCGCCCCTGGTCAGCCGGGCGCGCGTGCCGGCGCAACTCCCTGGAGATGGTCGACGGGGACCGGCCCAACCGGGCCGCGATCGCCCGAACGCCCAGCCCCTCACCGCGCAGCACGCCGATGCGTTCGCGTTCCAGCAGCGACAGGTAGCGGCCGGACCGAGTGTTCTCCGGCAAGGTCGTGCGAGCCAACCCGCCGCGGTGCGACCGCCAGTAGTAGCCGGTGGTGCGCGCGATCCCCAACCGGCGACAGGCTTCCACCGTGCCGACCCCCTCACCCAACAGCTTCCAGTACTCATCCTCCAGCGCCAACCGCCGCTTACGTCCAGGCCGTCCCATCGTCACTCCCGCATCTAATCGAAGTGTTGCGACGAGTCGTCGAACCCAAGGCCGCCAGGGGGTCAATTTTCAGTTGCCGTTGACAGAGCAACCGGACGCGACGGTCGTACACAATGTCCTCGTGGGTCACGGGAAGGCTT
>CAYRLV010000775.1:0-1633 GCA_964425155.1 uncultured Ornithinicoccus sp.
AGTAGGTCGGCTCGCCGTCGGACCGGACGAGCACGCGGTCCTTGTCGTCGCCGAACTCGGTGGTGCGCAGCCAGGTCCCGCCGTCCTGGTCGTAGACGTGGCCCTGCTCACGCAGCCGTGCGACCGCCTTCTCCACCGCCCCGGAGTCGTGCAGCGACTTCTCCGAGAACCACACGTCGAAGTGCACCCCGAAGCCCTCGAGCACGTCCTTGATGTCGCCGAGCTGCTCGCGGTAGCCGATCCGCTCGGCGACCTCGAGGGCCTCCGGCTCGGGCAGCTCGGCCAGGTCCGGCCGCTCGGCCAGGGCGGCGCGGCCGATCCGCTCGACGTACTCGCCCGGGTAGCCGCCCTCCGGGGTGGGCTCGCCCTTGGCGGCGGCCAGGACGGAGGCACCGAACCGGTGCATCTGCGCGCCGGCGTCGTTGATGTAGTACTCGGCCGTGACGTCGGCGCCGGACGCCGCCAGCATCCGGCGCAGCGCGTCGCCGAGGACCGCCCACCGGGTGTGCCCGATGTGGAGCGGGCCGGTCGGGTTCGCCGAGACGAACTCGAGGTTGATGGTGTGTCCCGCCAGGCTGTCGCCGCGTCCGTATGCGGGGCCGGCCTCGACCACGGTGCGCGCCAGCTCACCGGCCGACACCGCGTCCAGCGTGATGTTGAGGAAGCCCGGGCCGGCCACGTCGGCGGACTTGACCCCGTCCACGTTGGCCACCCGCTCGGCGAGCTTGGTCGCGAGGTCGCGGGGCGGCATACCGGCCTTGCCCGCGAGCTGCAGCGCGACGTTGGTGGACCAGTCACCGTGCTCGCGGCTCCTGGGTCGCTCCACGCGCACCGTCTCGGGGACGTCGAGCCCGAGGTCGTCGGACCGGACGAGGTCCGCGAGGGCAGAGCGGATCGCGGCAGCGAGCTGTTCGGGGGTCACCCGGGCAAGTCTAGGGCCGCCGACGGGGGTGCTCAGCCACGGCCTCGGGCGACCAGGCCGAGCACGAGCCCGACCACCTCGTGCGGGTCGAACGGCTTGGAGACGAAGGCGTCGACCCCGGCTCGCTCGGCCCGCAGCCGGTCCTCGAGGTGGACGCTGGCGCTGATCATGACGACCGGGAGGTGCCGGAGGCGGGCGTCGGCCCGGATCTGCTCGGTCGTCCGCCATCCGTTGACGTGCGGCATCAGCGCGTCGAGGGTCACCGCGTCCGGCATCGGGTCGCTGGACCGCAGCAACGCGAGCAGCTCGTCGCCGTCGGTGGCCTCGCTGACCCGGCAGCCCTCGAGCTCGAGGTTGACCCGCAGGAGGGCGCGCACCGCCTCCTCGTCATCGCAGACGACGATGTGCGCGACCGCCCGCGCGGCCTCCTCCCGGCCGGCGGCCCCATTGCGGTGGCCACGAATGGCGCCCGCAGCGTCGGCCGTGGTCATGGACGAAAGAGTAGGCTGCTACTGTGCTCCCGCGTGCCGAAATGCACGGACCGGGATCACCCTGTGACCGCCCTTCGGGGCAGTCGGCCCGGAGCCGTCCGGCCCCCGTAGCTCAGGGGATAGAGCACCGCCCTCCGGAGGCGGGAGCGCAGGTTCGAATCCTGCCGGGGGCGCCACCAGAATGACGGCGCTGACCTGCGGTTTTGCCGTTTCGCCGACG
>CAYRLV010000776.1:0-1631 GCA_964425155.1 uncultured Ornithinicoccus sp.
CCGGCCGTGGTGACCATGTCGATCGGGGCCGACTCGCACCAGGTGCTGCGGATCCTGATCGCGGTGGCCGCCGTGGCCATCCTGGTCGGCGTCATCGTCGTCACCAAGCGGCGTGAGCTGTCCATCAGCGGCGACACCGAGCCGGAGTCCGCGGTCTCGGCCCAGCAACACTGACCACGGTCACGCACCAGGCACCGCCCCCACCACGCCCCGAGCCGGCGCTGGTGGGGGCGTTGCGTTCGGGGCTGGAGCACGCCGCATACACGCTGGACGGGGTGGCGGCCTGCCTCGGTCCGGTGGCAAGCAGCGCACTCCACCGGGAGCAGCCCCTGGCTGCCGACCTGGCCACCCGCGACGATCCGTCGCCGACTGCGGTGCTGGTGCGGGCGTTCGCCCTCGGCCGCCCGGTGGACCCGAGCCGGCTCGAGGTTGCCCTGCCCGACGTCGGGGTGGACGGGCTGGTGCGGCTCGGGCTGATCGTGCTCGACGCCGGTCCGGACGGCCCCGTCGCCCGGGCCACCTGCGACCTGCGCCCGTATGCGGACGACGCGCACCACTGGTGGGTGGCCTCCGACCTGTCCGAGCTCGCCACGGGCGGACCGTTGCCCGTGGACCACGTGCTGGGCATCGGCGGTGCCTCGACGACGCTCGCGTCCTGGACGCCTCGGACCGCTGTGGATTCCGCGCTCGACCTGGGCACGGGGTGCGGCGTGCAGGCGCTGCACCTGTCCGGGCACTGCGCGCGAGTGGTCGCGACCGACGTGTCCCCGCGGGCGATCGGCTACGCCCGGTTCAACGCGGCCCTGGGCGGGCTCGAGCTCGACCTGCGGACGGGCAGCCTGCTGGAGCCGGTCGCGGGCGAACGGTTCGGGCTGGTCGTGAGCAACCCGCCGTTCGTCATCACACCGCGGGTGGCCGGCGTTCCCCAGTACGAGTACCGAGACGCGGGCCTGACGGGCGACGGCGTGGTCGAGCGGCTGGTGCGCGAGGTCGGTGAACACCTCGCACCCGGCGGCGTCGCACAGCTGCTCGGCAACTGGGAGGTGTCGCCGGCCGGGTCCTGGCGCGACCGGGTCGGCGCCTGGCTGGACGGCACCGGGTTGGATGCCTGGATCGTCCAGCGCGAGGTCCAGGACCCGGTGGAGTATGCCGAGACGTGGGCCCGCGACGGCGGGCAGCGGCCCGGGACGGCGGAGTTCGACCGGCTCGTGGGTGCGTGGCTGGCCGACTTCGAGACGCGTGACGTGGAGTCGGTCGGCTTCGGGGTGCTGACCCTGCAGCGGCCCGCGACCTCGCGCGTCCCGTGGCGCGACCTGGTCGAGGTCCCTGGGCCGGTGGCGTCCCCGATGGGTCCGACGATCGAGGCCGGTCTGCGGGCCCGGACCTGGCTGGCCGAGCACGACGACCGCGCCGTCCTGGACGTCGCGTGGCAGTGCGCCGACGACGTCACCGAGGAGCGGCACGGCCGGCCCGGGGCGGAGGACCCGAGTGTCATCCTGCTGCGGCAAGGCGGCGGCCTGCGGCGGGCGGTCCGCGCGGACACGGCGCTCGCGGCGTTCGCCTCGGTGTGCGACGGCGAGTTGCCGGCGGGCGCCGCGCTGGACGCGATCGCCACGCTGACCGGCGAGTCG
>CAYRLV010000777.1:0-1630 GCA_964425155.1 uncultured Ornithinicoccus sp.
GGTCAGCTCGTCGGAGACCTTGGCGGCGGTGCGCTTGGTGCGGGTGAAGATGATGGTGAGCCCGCGGTCCTTGGCCTGCAGGATGCGCGAGAGCATCTCGACCTTGTCCATCGCGTGGGCGCGGTAGACGAACTGCTCGACCGCCTTGACGGTGTGCCGGTCGTGGGCACCGCCGTCCTCCTCCATCGCCCGGATGTGGGTCGGCTGGGTCATGTAGCGACGGGCCAGCGCCACGACGGCTCCCGGCATCGTCGCGGAGAACAGCATGGTGTGCCGGGCCGCCGGGGTCATCGCCAGCAGCTTCTCGACGTCCGGCAGGAAGCCGAGGTCGAGCATCTCGTCGGCCTCGTCGAGGACCACGGTGCGCGCGTGCGCCAGGTCCAGGTGGCCCTGCTGGGCCAGGTCGATCAGCCGGCCAGGGGTGCCGACGACGACCTCGACTCCTCGCTTCAGGGCGTCGATCTGCGGCTCGTAGGCCCGCCCGCCGTAGACGGTCAGGACCCGGACGCCCCGGCGCTTGCCGGCCCGCTCGAGGTCGCCGGCGACCTGCACGGCGAGCTCGCGGGTGGGGGCGACGGCGAGGGCCTGCGGCTTGCCGGCGTGCGGCAGGTCGGCAAAACCCTCGTCCGTCGGGCTGACCACGTGCTGCAGGATCGGGATGCCGAACCCGAGCGTCTTGCCGGTGCCGGTCTTGGCCTGGCCGATGATGTCGTGGCCGTCGAGCGCGACCGGCAGGGTCATCGCCTGGATGGGGAAGGGGTGGACGATGCCGGAGGCGGCGAGGTCGGCCACGATGTCGGGGTGGACGCCGAAGTCGGCAAAGGTCTTCTCGGTGCTCGTCATGAACTTCTCTCGGTCGGGCGGGGGCACACACGCGTCATCGAGTCGGAGACGCGGGCCGCACCTGCGTGAACGGGCCGATCGGAGGTCTTCTTCTTCTCCCACCCCAGGGTGGGCGCGAATGCCATTCGGGCCCGACCGGTCACCATATGTCGGCACCAGTCTACCGGGTCCGCACTACGGTGAGTGTCCATGGATGCCGCGAGCCCCGATCCGACGCCTCCGGACGACGCCGAAGCCGGCTTCGGGGACGCCCGCTATCGGGACGCCGTCGTCGACCTGCTCGGCGTGCTCGCCTACGGGGAGCTGAACGGTTTCCTGCGGATGGCGGCCGACGCC
The DNA here is from genome assembly GCA_964425155.1 of uncultured Ornithinicoccus sp. Taxonomy (GTDB): domain Bacteria; phylum Actinomycetota; class Actinomycetes; order Actinomycetales; family Dermatophilaceae; genus Segeticoccus. Next base: position 1,180 of record CAYRLV010000777.1, read on the forward strand.
GACGCCGCCCCGACGCTCTCGGACAAGGCGGCCCTCGGACGCTTGGCGGCCGCGGAGTTCCAGCACTACGAGCTCATCGTGGCCCGGCTGACCGAGCTCGGTGCCGACCCGAAGACGGCGATGGAGCCGTTCATCCCCGCGATCGACGAGTTCCACGCCCGGACCCGACCGAGCGGCTGGCTGGAGGGGCTGGTGAAGGCCTACGTCGGTGACGGCATCGCCACCGACTTCTACCGGGAGGTCACGGCCTACCTCGACGAGTCCACCGCGGCCCTGGTGCGGACGGTCCTCGACAACGGTGGGCAGGCGGAGTTCGCCGTGCAGGCGGTGCGCGCCGCGATCGAGCAGGATGCGCGGGTGGCGGGCCGCTTGGCGCTCTGGGGCCGTCGCCTCGTGGGTGAGGCCATCTCGCAGGCCCAACGCGTGGCGGTCGAGCGTGACGCGTTGTCCT
>CAYRLV010000778.1:0-1630 GCA_964425155.1 uncultured Ornithinicoccus sp.
ACACGTCGAGCTGCTCGCCGAGGGCCGCCTGGGACAGGCCGAGGTCCTGCCGCAGCTCGCGCACCCGGTTCCGCATGTGTGAAGGGTGCTTGACATCGAGACCCAATGTCAAGCACCCTTGACTCTGTCAAGCACGCTTAACACCGTGGCGCCCACGGCGCCGCCACTCGAGGGAGCCGCCATGAACACCCTGGCCACCGTCTGCGCCCGCCTGCGGCTGCCGCTGCTGCTGCTCGGAGCGCTGCTCACCCTCTCGCGCCGGTTCGGCTACGCGCCCACCCTCGGCTGGCACCCGCCCGTCTGGCTGGGCGTGGCTCTGGTGCTGCTCGGGTTCGCGATGTACTTCCGGCTCGTCCCGCGCCGGGGCCGACCGCACGCGGTGCTGCCCCCGGTGCAGGGCCACTGGGTCGCGATCAACAGCCCCGCCGACCGGGTCCCCAGCCACGGCATCGTGGCCTACGGGCAGAGCCACGCCGTCGACCTCGTGCACGTCCCCACGACGGGCCTGGACGCCGCCCGGTCTCCGGGCGAGCGGCGCGGCCGGTCGTGGCACCCGCGAGCGGACTCCTTCAGCGGATTCGGCCAGCCGGTGCGAGCGGTCGCCGACGGCGAGGTCGTCGCGGCGTCCGACTGGCAGCCCGATGGGCGGGCCTGGTTCGGGCCCCTCGGCCTGCTGGCCTTCATGCTCGTCGGCGCGGCCCGTGAGCTCGGCGGCTCGCGACTGGTCCTGGGCAACCGGGTCGTGATCCGGATCGCCCCGGACACCTACGCCACGGTCGCGCACCTGCGCCGCGGCAGCACACGGGTGCGCAAGGGGGACCACGTCCGCGCCGGCGAGGTGATCGCCCAGGTCGGCAACACCGGCAACTCGACCGAACCGCACGTCCACGTGCAGCTGCAGGACCACCCCTGGCCGTGGTTGGCCGCCGGCCTGCCGATGACCTTCCTCCACCCGGACGGGACGACCGGTGTGCCGCACGCCCACGAGGCGCTTCCGGCCGGTCGGGCCGCCGTGGCCGGCTCAGACACGCACGAGGCGACAGAGCTCGTCGAGCACCCACAGCCGTGATCCGATGCTGTCGCCCGGGGCGTCATCCGCGAACTTGCGGTTGTCGATGAACACGTGGCTGCCGGCGAACATGATCCTCGACTGCAGCCCCGCGACCGCTTCGCCGTCGAGGAACCTCAGGACCTCCGGGGTCAGCGCCGCGCGGACGGCCGCCTCGTCCCCGCCGTCCGGCACCCGGACCGACCAGCCGGAACCGGCGAGGTCCAGCTCGTGCAGCTGCAAGGCCCTGTCGAGGAGCGATCCGGCCAGGCCGAGGTCCGACACGGCGGGAGGCTGGAGAGTCATCACCGGGAACTGCGCCGGCAGCTCTCGGCCGACCAGCGGGACCTCGGTGGACGAGCCGTCCAGGAAGAGGATCGTCAGCACGATGAGGTGGACCCCGTCGCGCTCCTTCTCGTAGATGTCTCGCGCAGTTCGCGCGCCCGGGTCGAACAGTGTCCCCGACCAGCGCCGCGGAAGCTCCGCGTCATCCTTGGTGTAGGTCCACCCGTTGTCCTTCGCCCAGCGCGCCATGGCCTGCTGCCTCCGCCTCCTCATCACCTGCGAGTAGACGACGGCGGC
>CAYRLV010000779.1:0-1629 GCA_964425155.1 uncultured Ornithinicoccus sp.
GTCGGCCCGACCACGGCGACGACCCGGGCCTCCGGTCGGTCGCCGGCCCCGCCGGCCCCGCTGGAGGGCGCGTCGGCGAGCGGGGCGGGACCCGGTGCGGCGGTCGGCTCGTCGGACATCGCGGGCAGTCTGCCAGAGGACCGGCCCGCTTCCGCCCATGACCGCGGTCGATTCGGGTATAGCTGCAGCTGTGCTCCCGGCGAGAGGTCAGCGCCGGGGACCGGTGCTCGACCCCACACGGAGGAGGCGTGATGAACGAGTTCGCAGCCAGCCAGGACGACCGCCCGGATGACCCGGACGCGGTCGGCGACAAGGACCAGCAGGACCAGCAGGACCAGCAGGGCGACACCGAGGAGACGACCGTGGCGCCGGAGTCGGCGGGGTCCGAGGAGGCCGGCCACGACGACCCGTTCCAGGACGCGGGCGCCTACACCCAGGCCTCCCAGTCCAGCCAGGACCGCGGTCACGAGGAGGGCCACTTCGGCGAGGGCTCCGGGTCGGAGGAGTCGCACCAGCCCGGCGGCTCGGGCGAGCAGGAGCAGCGGGGAGGCTGAGCGCGCGAGGCGGCGGCCCCGCATACCGTCCGTCGGCCTCGGGTGGCGTCCTGCCGCCCGGGGCAGCGGCACGGGGGCGCCCCGCTAACCTGTGCCGTATGTCGTCGGCACCGATCGAGATCCACGTCATCGCGGACTCCACCGGCGACACCGCTGCCCGGGTGGCGCGTGCGGCGCAGGCGCAGTTCGTCCGGCACCCGACCCGGATCATCCGACACCCGCGGATCTCGACCGCGGAGGGGCTGCAGATGGTCTTCGAGAGCATCCACGGCGGCCGGGACAAGGGCGTCGCGATCTTCTCGACGCTCGTGGACGACGGACTCCGGTCGCTGGTCACCGAGCTGTGCGACAACCGCGGTGTGGCGCACGCCGACCTGCTCGGGCCCGCGATCAGCGCGCTGGAGCGCGCCAGCGGGGACGAGGCCGAACGGGTGCCGGCGCGGCCGGTCGGCACCGACCCCGACTACTTCAAGCGGATCGCGGCGATGGAGTACGCCGTCAAGAACGACGACGGCCAGTTCCCCGAGGGGCTGCCCGAGGCCGACATCGTGCTGATCGGGGTGTCCCGCACCGGCAAGACGCCGCTGTCGATGTACCTCGGCTACCTCGGCCACAAGACGGCCAACATCCCGCTGGTGCGCGGAATCGCGCCGCCTCCAGGGCTGTTCGAGGTGCCGCGGTGGAAGATCGTCGCGCTCACCATCGACCCGCAGCGGCTGGCGACGATCCGCGGCCGCCGGGTGCGCGCGCTCGGTGCCCGCGCCGGCCGCAAGGACGGCTACGCCGAGCTCAACCGCATCTACGACGAGCTCGAGGAGGTCGGGCAGATCCACCGCCGGCTGGGCTGCCCGGTCATCGACACCACCTCGCTCGCCCTCGAGGAGGCCGCGGGGCGAGTCATTGACCTTGTCGACGACCGTCGACGAGCCGCAACAGGCGACCACCTTGGCCACACCGTGATACCCGAGGAGATCCGATGAGCAGCACCACCTCCGACGCGCCCGTCCGCACCGAGGGGACCGCGAAGTACATCTACGACCTCTCCGAGGGCGACGCGTCGATGAAGCCGCTGCTC
>CAYRLV010000780.1:0-1628 GCA_964425155.1 uncultured Ornithinicoccus sp.
GGCAACTTCTGGCCCAAGGACATCAGCTGGGACAACTACAAGCTGATCTTCACCGGCGGCGCGAAGGACCTGTTCGTCCCCGCGCTCTGGCACTCCATCGTGGTGTGCCTCGCGGCCACGGCGATCAGCGTCATCCTGGCCACGTTCTGCGCCTACGCGATCGCCCGGTTGACCTTCCCCGGCAAGAAGATGATCCTCACCACCGCGCTCGCGGTGTCCTTCTTCCCGGTGATCGCCATGGTCACGCCCATCTTCAACCTGTGGCGGTCCATCGGGCTGTTCGACACCATCCCGGGGCTGATCATCCCCTACCTCGCGCTGACGCTCCCGCTGTCGATCTGGACCCTGGCGGCGTTCTTCCAGCAGATCCCGTGGGAGATGGAGCAGGCGGCCCAGGTGGACGGCGCCACGTCGTGGCAGGCGTTCCGCAAGGTGATCGTGCCCCTGGCCGCCCCGGGCGTGTTCACGACGGCGATCATCGCGTTCTTCACCGCGTGGAACGACTTCGTGTTCTCCCTCAACCTCACGTCCGAGAACGCCCGGACCGTCCCGGCCGCGTTGGCGTTCTTCACCGGGGCCAGTCAGTTCACCCAACCCACCGGGGCCATCTGCGCGGCCGCGGTGGTCGTGACCATCCCGGTCGTCATCCTCGTCCTGCTGTTCCAGAAGCGCATCGTCTCCGGCCTCACGTCCGGTGCCGTCAAGGGTTGAGCCGGCCACCCGGCATACGAACGAAGGAGTCATCGCATGGCCAACATCAAGCTCGACCACATCGTCAAGAAGTACGGCGACGGGTTCCCCGCCGTCAACGACGTGTCGCTGAACATCGCCGACGGGGAGTTCATGATCCTCGTCGGGCCGTCCGGCTGCGGGAAGTCGACCCTGTTGCGGATGATCGTGGGGCTCGAGGACATCACCTCGGGTGACCTGACCATCGGCGACAAGCGGGTCAACGACCTGGCTCCGCGCGACCGCAACCTGGCGATGGTCTTCCAGAACTACGCGCTCTACCCGCACCTCACGGTGTTCGAGAACATCGCGTTCCCGCTGCGGCTGGCCAAGGGTCACCACAGCGAGGACGAGATCCGCAAGAAGGTCAACACCGCCTCCGCGATGCTCGACCTCGACGAGCACCTCGAGCGCAAGCCGGCCAACCTGTCCGGTGGCCAGCGGCAGCGGGTGGCGATGGGGCGGGCCATCGTGCGGGACGCCTCCGCGTTCCTCTTCGACGAGCCGTTGTCCAACCTCGACGCCAAGCTGCGCGGTCAGATGCGCACCGAGATCGCGCGGATGCAGCGACGGCTCGGCATCACGACGATCTACGTCACCCACGACCAGACCGAGGCGATGACGCTCGGCGACCGGGTCGCAGTGCTCAAGAAGGGAGTGCTGCAGCAGTGCGCGCCGCCCCGGGAGCTCTACGAGCAGCCGGTCAACCTGTTCGTCGCGGGGTTCATCGGCTCGCCGCCGATGAACTTCATCCCGGCGCGGGTCGACGGCTCGACGCTCAAGCTGCCGTTCGCGGACGTGCCGATCGACGGCGACCTCGCCGGCAAGGTCAAGGGCAAGGACCTGGTGATCGTGGGTATCCGCCCCGAGACGTTCAAGGACGCCAAGCTCGGCGGTGG
>CAYRLV010000781.1:0-1615 GCA_964425155.1 uncultured Ornithinicoccus sp.
GCTCACCCTCGAAGTCGAGCAGCACCCAGCCGCGGCCGGGCACGTCGAGGACCTGCCCCAAGTGGTAGTCGCCGTGGATCCGTTGCAGCGCGGGCCAGTCCGCGGCTTCGGCTGCGGCGTGGACCCGGGCGACCTGCTCGACCGTGGCGGCGTCCGCGGCCAGCGACGGGACGGCGTCGACCGCGGCGTCCCAGCGGTCGCGCATCCGCTGCACGAGCTCGCTGCGACGCCGGGCGTCCGCCTCGAGAGTGGGCAACGCGCCGGCGAGGGTCCGGTGGACCTCGGCGGTGGCGGCGCCGAGGGTGCGCGCCGGCCCGGTGAAGTCCCGGCCGTGCTCGGCCGCCACGAGCGCCTCCCGCCAGGCATCCTGCACGTCCGGGAGGAACTCCTGGGCGAGGGCGAGGTGCCCGCTCGCCGTCCCGGCGCCCGAGGGCCACGTGCCGCTCAGCGAGCCCACCGCCGCGGGCACCCACGACGAACCGGCCGCGGTGAGGGCCTCCTGGAGCTCCACGTCGGGGTTGGCGCCCGGGTGCAGCACCCGGAAGAGCTTGAGGATGACCGGCTTCGCGCCCTCGAGCTCGCAGATGATGGAGGTGTTGGACTGCTCGCCCGAGAGCACCCTCGTGGCGGTGACCCGCGGCGCCGGCGCCGCGGCCGATCCGCTGCCGCGCACGGTGATCGTGGCGGGCCGGACCTCCGCCGAGCCGGCCAGGACGAGGTCGGCCTGCCGCCCGCCCGTGGCGATCGCGGACCAGAGCGCAGCGACGAACACGGGGTCGTGACAGCCGTCATAGACCCATCGGGTGCCCAGGGCCGAGTGCTCCGTCGTGCCGAGCAGCGCGTGCTCCGCGCCCGCAAGGGGGCGGCCGCGGTAGGTCAGGGGGACCTGGTAGAGCAGGTCGGTGCCGCTCGAGGAGTCGGTCACGAGGTTGACCTCCACGCCGACCTCGCCGTCGGGGTCGTCGAACCGGTAACCGCCGAGACGGGTGAGCCGTGGCGGGCGCCCCTTGGCGAACCACCGTTGCCCACCGATCCAGTCCTGCAGCAGCTCGGTCTTCGTCGGCGTGAGGGTCGCCGTGTCGTGGATCTCAGCCATGTGTCGGCTCTCCCGGCGGCTGGAGACCGAGCCAGAAGAAGTCGCGCGACCCGAGCGTGAGCAGCACGGACCCGTCGTCGGACACCGCGGGGAAGCCGGTGCCGCCGAAGAGGTCCACCAGCCGGCGCCCCTTGTAGGCGTCGGGCAGCCGGACCGTCGTCGCCTGCGGCCGGCTGGACACGTTGTTGACGCACAGCACCGCGGCGAACCCCTCATACTCGGCCTGCTCCTGCGGGTCGATGGCGCGGGTGAAGGCGAGGACGGCCTCGTTGTCCGCCGAGCACGCCTCGAACGCGCCGAGGCCGAAGACGTTGTGCCGCGACCGGACCTGGAGCATGCCGCGGACCCAGTGCAGCAGGGATCCGCTGGAGGCCATGTTGGCCTCCACATTGACGTTGTTGTAGTGGTAGATCAGGCTCGAGATCACCGGGAGGTAGAGCTTGCCCGGGTCCACGCTCGAGAACCCCGCGTTGCGGTCGGGCGTCCACTGCATGGGCGTGCGCACCGCGTCGCGGTCGG
>CAYRLV010000782.1:0-1614 GCA_964425155.1 uncultured Ornithinicoccus sp.
CCGCGCCGTTGGGGCCGAGGAACGCGACGATCTCTCCCGATCTGATCGTCAGGTCCAGCCCCTTGACGGCGTGGACGTCTCCGAAGCTCTTGTGCACGCCGGACAGGTCGATGGCGGGCGGAGCGGTGCCGGCGCCGTGCCCCCGAGGACGCTGGCCGGCATACGTGTCAGTCGTTGTCATGCCTCCAGCATCGGCGCGGAGGCCGCCGAAGCCTTCTCCCGAGCGTCACGATCCCGCCATGACAGATGTCACGGAGATCGGCTCGGGTCAGCAGCCGAGCAGGCGGGCGGCGAGGTAGGACTCGACCTGGTCGAGGCCGATGCGCTCCTGCGCCATGGAGTCGCGCTCGCGCACCGTGACGGCCTGGTCGTCCAGCGTGTCGAAGTCGACCGTGATGCAGTAGGGCGTGCCGATCTCGTCCTGCCGGCGGTAGCGGCGACCGATCGCGCCGGCGTCGTCGAAATCCACCATCCAGTGCTGCCGCAGGCGGGCAGCGAGGTCCTTGGCCTTCGGCGTGAGGTCGGCGTTGCGCGACAGCGGCAGCACCGCGACCTTGATCGGCGCCAGCCTCCGGTCGAGCCGCAGCACCACCCGTTTGTCCACGCCCCCCTTGGTGTTGGGTGCCTCGTCCTCGGAGTAGGCGTCCACCAGGAAGGTCATCAGCGAACGAGACAGACCGGCCGCCGGCTCGATGACGTAGGGGGTGTAGCGCTCGCCGGACTGCTGGTCGAAGTAGGACAGGTCGGTGCCGGAGTGCTTGCTGTGCGTCCCGAGGTCGAAGTCGGTGCGGTTGGCGATGCCCTCGAGCTCGCCCCACTCCGAGCCGGTGAAGTTGAACCGGTACTCGATGTCCACGGTGCGCGTGGAGTAGTGCGACAACTTGTCCTTCGGGTGCTCGAAGTGCCGCAGGTTGTCCTTGTTGATGCCGAGGTCGACGTACCAGCGGGTGCGCTCGTCGATCCAGTACTGGTGCCACTCCTCGTCGGTGCCCGGCTGGACGAAGAACTCCATCTCCATCTGCTCGAACTCCCGGGTGCGGAAGATGAAGTTGCCCGGCGTGATCTCGTTGCGGAAGCTCTTGCCGGTCTGCGCGATGCCGAACGGCGGCTTCTTGCGTGAGGCGTTCATCACGTTGAGGAAGTTGATGAAGATGCCCTGCGCGGTCTCCGGCCGCAGGTAGTGCAGCCCCGACTCGTCCTCGATCACGCCGAGGTAGGTCTTGAGCATCATGTTGAACTCACGCGGCTCGGTGAACGCGCCGCGGGTGCCACAGTTCGGGCAGACCAGGTCGGTGAGCGGCACGTCGTCCGGGTCGATCTGCTGGTCGGCCGATTTGCCCTTGTTCTTCTTGTCGGCGTGAGCCTCCTGCAAGTGGTCCATCCGGAACCGCTTGTGGCAGCTCTGGCACTCGATCAGCGGGTCGTTGAAGCCGCTGACGTGGCCGCTGGCCACCCAGGTCTCCCGAGGAAGGATGACCGAGGAGTCGAGGCCGACGACGTCGTCGCGGCCCTGCACCACGGACTTCCACCACTGCCGCTTGATGTTGTCCTTGAGCGCGACGCCGAGCGGGCCGTAGTCCCAGGCGGACCGGGTGCCGCCGTAGATCTCCCCGC
>CAYRLV010000783.1:0-1608 GCA_964425155.1 uncultured Ornithinicoccus sp.
TGGACGCACGACTCGATCGGCCTCGGGGAGGATGGCCCGACCCACCAGCCGGTCGAGCACCTGGCTGCGCTGCGCGCCATACCGGGGCTGGACGTGGTCCGGCCCGCGGACGCCAACGAGACCGCCGTCGCCTGGCGGACCGTGCTGGGGCACACCGACCGCCCCGCCGCCCTCGCGCTGACCCGGCAGGCGGTGCCGACCCTCGACCGCGCCACCTACGCCTCCGCCGAGGGCGTCGCGCGCGGCGCCTACGTCCTCGCCGAGGCGGAGGGCGGCGCACCGCAGGTCATCGTCATCGGCACCGGCTCCGAGGTCGCCCTCGCCCTCGACGCCCGCGAGGCGCTGCAGGCCGAGGGCGTGCCCACCCGCGTGGTCTCCATGCCGTGCCGCGAGTGGTTCGAGGCCCAGGACGAGGCTTACCGTGAAGAGGTGTTGCCGCGTTCCGTGCGGGCCCGGGTGAGCGTCGAAGCGGCGGTCGCCCTCGGCTGGCGCGACCTCGTCGGCGATGCCGGCCGTTCGGTGAGCCTCGAGCACTTCGGGGCGTCGGCCGACTACCAGACGCTCTACCAGGAGTTCGGTATCACGGCGGACGCCGTGGTCGCCGCAGCACACGAATCCCTCAAGGCTGCAGGAGGCAACTGACATGGCCCAGAACGCGAACCTCAAGGCACTGTCCGAGGCGGGGGTGTCGATCTGGCTGGACGACCTGAACCGGCCGATGATCACCGACGGCGGGCTCCAGCAGCTCATCGACGAGAAGTACGTGGTCGGGGTCACCACGAACCCGACCATCTTCGCGAAGGCCCTCTCCGAGGGCGCCGCCTACAACGCGCAGGTGAAGGACCTCGCCGACGCCGGCAAGGACGTGGACGCCTCGGTCTTCGCCATCACCACGGAGGACGTGCGCAACGCGTGCGACATCATGGCGCCGGTCGCCGAGCGCACGGGCGGCCGGGACGGGCGCGTCTCCATCGAGGTGGACCCGCGACTGGCCCACGACACCACAGCCACGGTGGAGGAGGCCAAACGGCTGTGGGCCGAGGTGGACCGCTCCAACGCGTTCATCAAGATCCCCGCGACGGTGGAGGGGCTTCCGGCGATCTCCCAGGCCCTGGCCGAGGGGATCAGCGTCAATGTCACGCTGATCTTCTCGTTGGACCGCTACCGCGGCGTCATGAACGCCTTCCTGACCGGCCTGGAGCAGGCCCGTGAGGCGGGCAAGGACCTGTCCACGATCCACTCGGTCGCGTCCTTCTTCGTCTCCCGCGTGGACAGCGAGATCGACAAGCGACTCGACGAGATCGGCGGTGAGGAGGCGCAGACGCTCAAGGGCAAGGCCGGTATCGCCAACGCGCGTCTCGCCTACCAGGCCTACGAGGAGGTCTTCTCCACGCCCCGCTGGGCCAACCTCAAGTCCGACGGGGCGCACAAGCAGCGGCCGCTGTGGGCCTCCACCGGGGTCAAGAACCCCGACTACCCGGACACCATGTATGTCGTGGAGCTGGTCGCGCCCAACACGGTCAACACCATGCCGTCCGCCACCATGGACGCGGTCGCCGACCACGGCGAGATCCAGGGCGACCAGGTGACCGGCCACTACGAGCAGGC
>CAYRLV010000784.1:0-1606 GCA_964425155.1 uncultured Ornithinicoccus sp.
CGTTACTCACCCACTTCGGCGTCAACGTCGTGACTACCGTCCACTGTAGGACGAGCCTCCGCGCTCGAACCCTGGTCTCCACGATGTCGCCTGGTCGGTCGACGACCAGCTCGCGGACGGCGCCTCGGGGGCCGCGTTGCTTCTCAGTGCAGCAACTGCCGGACCTCTTGGGCCACCTGCACATCCTCTCGGGCGGTGACGACCAGCGTGCTCACCGCTGCACCCTCACCGGTCAGATCGCCGTCACCGTCCAGGGCAGCGTTGCGTTCGGCGTCGATGGCCAGCCCGAGCCAGGCCAGGCGCTCGGCGGCCTCTCGGCGCACCGTCGCTGAGTGCTCGCCCACTCCGCCGGTGAACACCACAGACTCCAATCCGCCTGCTGCCGCGGCCATGGCGGCGATGCCGGTCGTGAGACGGTGGACGTAGACGGCGAGCGCAAGACGAGCGTCTGGGTCACCGCGCGCGGCTCCGTCTTCGACCTGACGCATGTCGGGTGTGCCGGCGAGGGCAACCAGGCCCGAACGGTGTTCGAGTGCCGTCGCGACCTCTCGTGGTGCGAGCTGCTCATGTTCCTCGAGCCACAGCACGAGGCCCGGGTCGACGCTGCCTGAGCGGGTGGCCATCACCAGACCCTCGAGCGGGGTGAATCCCATCGTGGTGTCGACGCTGCGACCGTCTCGGATCGCGCACAGCGAGGCTCCCGCGCCGAGGTGACAGGTCACCATGCTCCCGACGGGCCGACCGAGCAGTTCTTCGGCCCGCCTGCTCGCATAGGCATGCGAGAGACCGTGGAAGCCATAGCGACGTATGCCGTAGCGGTGCCGCCAAGCGGCCGGCACCGCGTATGTGGCAGCGGCGGGCTCGATGCTGGTGTGAAAGCTGGTGTCGAAACAGGCGACGGCGGGCACGTCGGGGAGGAGCTCAGCGACCGCGTCCAGGCCAGCCAGGGACTTGGGCTGGTGCAGCGGAGCCAGTGCCGTCAGGCCGCGCAACCGCTCGATGACTCTCGAGTCCACTCGCACCGGACCGGTGAACTCGGTGCCGCCGTGCACGATCCGGTGGCCGACGACGTCCGGGCGTGGCCAGTCGGCGAGCTGTCGTCGAACTGCCGCCAGGTCGAATCCCTCCGCAGCAGCGGCGAGCTCCGCCGATCTCACGAGCGTGTCGGCATCATCGAGCAGACGCAGTTTGAGGCTCGACGAGCCTGCATTCACCACCAGGACCAGCATGGGTCAGCTCCGCCCGGGTGCCGTGGGCTCGCTGGGCTCCCACGTCCACCCGGCGATGGCTGGGTCGTCCTGACCGTGCTCGCGGGTGTAGGCACGCGCCGCCAGCCGACTGTCCGACATCTCCTGTCGCAGCGATGCGGCGCGGCTACCCAACCCGGGGACACGGTCGATGACGTCCATGACGAGGTGGAAGCGGTCGAGGTCGTTGAGCATGACCATGTCGAACGGTGTGGTCGTGGTGCCCTCTTCCTTGTAGCCGCGGACGTGCAGGTTGTCGTGGTTCGTGCGCCGGTAGGTCAACCGGTGGATCAGCCACGGATAACCGTGGTAGGCGAAGATGACCGGCTTGTCTCGGGTGAACACCGTGTCGAAGTCGC
>CAYRLV010000785.1:0-1605 GCA_964425155.1 uncultured Ornithinicoccus sp.
GTCGCCGGGTCTCGGGTCGTGCCGAGCACCAGGATCGGCCCGCTGCCCTTGGCACTGATCTTGTGCGGGCCGGGGCTGTCCGGCGGGACCGGCCAGAAGCCACAGGGCACACTGCCCCAGGCCAGGAACCGGCCCCACGTCGGCGCGACCTTGGTGAACGACTTCGCCCGCGCCTCGAAGTGCGAGATCTGGTCGCTTCCAGGGCGATCCAGGCAGTTCACCGCGTAGATGACCTGCATCATGTTGTTGCTGTAGGACCCGTTGCTGTTGCGCTCGGCGTACTGGTCGGCGAGCTGCATCAACGAGCTGCCGTCGCCGTCGAAGGCCTGGGTGAGCGCGTCCGTGAGGATCGGCCACGATCCCTGGTCATACATCGCCGCCGCGACGCCCATCGAACCCCAGCCCTCGGTCAGCTCGGTCACGCGAGCGTCACCGTTGACGGGCAACGGGTCGGTGTCGAGCTCCTTGAGGAAGTCGCGCAGCCGCTGCATCCCCGCGTCCACGTCATCGCCCAGGGGGCAGTCGCCCTCGTCCACACAGTGCTCCACGTAGGCCCGGGTGGCCCGTTCGAAGCCCTCGGCCTGTCCCTTGTCGATCTGGTCCCCGGACAGGTCCGGCGGCACGACGCCGTCGAGCACGAAGCGACCGACCCGCTTGGGGAACAGCCCCGCATACGTCGATCCGAGGAAGGTGCCGTAGGACTTGCCGAGGTAGTCCAGCTTGGGCTCCCCCAGCGCGGCCCGCAGGATGTCCATGTCCTTGGCGGCGTCCTGGGTCGAGACGTGCCCGAGCAGCTCGCCGTTGTTGGCCCGGCAAGCGCTCGCGAAGTCCTTGGCGCTCGCGACCATCTCCTTCTCCTCGGCCTTGTCGTCCGGCGTCGGGTCGCCACCGAGGTACGTGTCGAGCTGCGGCGGTTTGAAGCAGGTGATCGGGGCCGACTCCCCCACGCCGCGTGGGTCGAAGCCCACCACGTCGTAGGCCTTGCGGACGCTCGAGCTCACGATGTAGTCGGCATAGGAGGCGTACTCGACCCCGGATCCGCCCGGCCCCCCGGGGTTGACCACGAGCGATCCCTGGCGCTCCGACGGCTGCGTCGCCGGCACCTTGAGCACGGCCAGCTGGATGGTCGCGCCGCCGGGTTTCGCGTAGTTCACCGGCACGGTGAGCTTGGCGCACTGGTTGCCGTCGCAGTCGGTCCAGTCGAGCTGCTGGCTGTAGAACTTGGCCAGCCCGGCCTTCGGTGGCTTGGTCGCCTGCGCCTTCTGGCTCGGGTCGAGCGGCGGCGGCTCGTCCGCACCCACGACGCCGTTGCACCCGGCCACGACCAGGCTCAGCGCCAGCGCCGCAGCCGCCGCACCCCATGCTCGCCTCCCGCCGCCACGACGGGTATGCCGTGCCCCCATCACCCTCACGCTGCTCCACGCCCTCTCGGTGCTCGTGTCGGGTCCTGCCAACCCGCTGGCCTGGGGTCACGCTATCCCGACAGGCTGGACGTGGCCGGACGTGCGTCGACCGGCGCACCCGTGTGCCGGACGCCGACGGTCAGCCGCTGGGGCGTTGGTCGGGCCGGTCCGTGCTGGTGCGCGGCAGGTTGACCACGTCCAG
>CAYRLV010000786.1:0-1600 GCA_964425155.1 uncultured Ornithinicoccus sp.
GGTGCAGTGCGTCCCGGCGTTCCTGCTGCACGCGGTCGAGGCGCCCGAGCCGCTGCAGGAGGTGCTCGGCCGGCTCGACGAGCTCGTCGACGACAACGACCACTTCGAGTTCTACTGGTTCCCGCACACCGATCGCACTCTCACCAAACGCAACAACCGCGTCCCCGACGGGACGACGCGTGACCCGCTGCCCCGATGGCGTCACGCGCTCGACGACGAGTTCCTCTCCAACACGGTCTTCGAGTGGACCAACCGCCTCGCGGCGCGGCGCCCCTCGCTGGTGCCCGCCGTCAACGCCGCCGCGAGCCGCGCGCTCACCGCGCGCAGCTACACCGACCACTCGCACGCCGTCTTCGCCTCGCCGCGCCGAGTCGTCTTCAGGGAGAGCGAGTATGCCGTGCCGCGGGCTGCCGTGCCCGAGGTCCTCACCGCGCTGCGCACCTGGATCGACGCGCACGACGAGCGACTGCCCTTCCCGGTCGAGGTGCGCTTCGCCGCGGCCGACGACGTGTGGCTGTCGACGGCATACGGGCGGGACAACGGCTACCTCGCGGTGCACCAGTACCACCGGCTCGACCACCGCCGCTACTTCGAGGCGTTCGAGGCGATCGTCGCCGAGCACGACGGGCGGCCGCACTGGGGCAAGCTGCACACGCTGGGCGCCGACCGGCTGCGCGAGCTCTACCCCCGCTTCGACGACTTCCTGGCGGTGCGCGACCGGGTCGACCCGGGCCGCATGTTCACCAACGCCTACCTCGACCGGGTGCTCGGCCGCTGACGTCGCGGTGGCTCCTGCTGCTGGTGACAGCGCGCCAGCGGGAGGAAGAGCTCGTCGACGATCTCCCGAATCCGCTTCGGCGGCAGGGGTTTGAGGTCCATCAGCAGGTCGTGACGCACCAGGTCGAAGGGCAGGGCGAGCACCGCCGGCGGAAGCCGTTCCAGGTCGATCTCGCCGCGGTCGTGAGCACGCTGGTAGATCGCCCGGACACGCGGGGTCTGCTGCGCGCCGATGAGCCGGGCGCGACCCTCGGCCAGGGTGAGCCCGGTGCCGGCCCGTAGCCCCGAGAAGGCAGTGGCCACGGCGATGGCGAAGAAGCCGGCGCGGGCCTGGCTCATGGCGGTCATCGCGGCGAGGAGGTCTCCGCGCAGGGTGCCGGTGTCGGGGACGTCGACCGGGTGGGTGTGCAGGTAGTGCTCGAGCGCGGCGAGCACGAGCTCGTCCTTGTTGGCCCAGCGGCGGTAGAGCACCGCGATCCCGGTGGAGGCGCGGGCGGCGACCGAGTCCATGGTCAGCCGCGCGAAACCGACCTCGACCAACTCGTCCCAGGCGGCGTCCAGGAGCGCGGCCTCGAGCTCCTTGCCGCGTCGCCGGCGACGCACGGGCTCCGATCGTGGGGTGGACACGAGGACAGATTAGGAATATTTGCATCTCTTAGCAACGTTGCCTACTCTGGCAAGAGATGAATTCAACTCTTATGAACGGGCGATGATCGCGATGGCCGCGACGAGCGTGGGACAGGCACAGATGCCGGCGAAGTTGTCGCGGCAAGCGAGGAACGCGTTGATCGCGCTGATCGTGGGCGGGATCGCGGCGATCCTG
>CAYRLV010000787.1:0-1600 GCA_964425155.1 uncultured Ornithinicoccus sp.
ATTCGACGCTTCATGGTGCTGTCCTTATCCCGTCATCTCAATGACGCTCACGCCGAACTCCGGCGCAGTAGGGTCGATCTCTCCGTCGGAGAGGGTGTTCTTGGTAAACCAGCCAAAGAGGCACCGCTGGCTGTTGCCGTTGCCTCCGCACGAGGTGTTCCCAGTCAGGATCGACGCCTGCCGGTTGCCGCTGAAGCTCCAGCCGCTGAGGTAGAAGGAGGCCCAACCCTTGATGTGGTACCAAACATTGCTACCGCCGCCTTTGTAGTCCTCGATGTTGCAGGACGGCATCCCGGACGGCGTGCCGCTGGGTGCACCGGTCTTGCTGACGACCGCGCAGTCGTAGACCGGGACGAGGATCGTCTTGCCGAGGTAATCGGTGATGTCTGGGCACTCGAGATTGTTTCCGGGGTCTCCGTTGACCCACTCCCCATTGCTGACTTGCGTCTGACAACCGTTGGCTACCAGCCACGAGAACCCGCCGTTTGCCGTACGTCCATCCACCAGGCAGGTGTTGGAGTCCCCGGTCGTGACAACGGTGAGCTCCTTGTCCTGGGCGGGCCAGGGTGGCATGCCGTCACCCCCATATCCGTAGCCCGATCCGCCTGGTGCCGCCTGCGCGTCCCCGCCCTGCGCTTCCCAACCACACTCCGAGATGGTGATGGGCACGCTGGCGGTGTGAGATCCCAGCGGTCCCCAGGCAGCGGAGGCACAGGTGTCCGCTCGCCCATCCGACGGCCCTTCGAGGAAGGGGAAGGGCAGCTCGATGTCGGCACGAGCACGGACCTGGACGCCGTCGAGGCTCGCGGGCAGCGGATAGGGGCAGTCGGCGAGAGTGGTCAAGTCGTGTTCTGCGCACACAGTTCCGTCACGCTGGATGCAAGGTGGGGCTGACAGCTCAGCCGAACCGGGGTTGACGTTGGCCGATACGAGCGGGCTCAGGTCAGTTCCGGCAACGTCAGTGGTGCACTCCGGTTGGGCCGTGGCGCACGCCTTCGCGAGTGCGAGTGCAGCTGCGTCGGCGCCGTTCTGGGCATTCTGCCGTGCAAGGTAGAGCGACCCTGCGTTGATGACGAAAGCCGTCATGGGTACCAGAACGAAGACGAGAGTGATGGCGACTACAACGCTCACCGCCCCGCGATCGTGCGAGCGTTGCAGCCGCTGCAAGCGCTTCAGAGGTCGCACTTCATGCTCCCTTGTCCCGAAACGGTGGTGGTGCCGGACAGGCCGGAGCCGTCACCGAAGAGATTGGCGATGGCACCCACCGGAGTGATCCACTCGAATTGAGTAGTCACTTGTAGGGTCGCCGTGGCGCCGTCTCCAGCGCACGACGTCACGGCACCGAGCCCCACCGGCTCCCAGGAATAGGACTGCTGCGCACGAGTGAGTGCGTCGCCTTCGCTCTTGCCCAGGGCCAGGATGCGCGCACCGTCACGGGCGGCGCTCGTCAGTTCGACCTTGGTGTAGAGCAGTCGACCGAAATCGACCATGCCGAACAGGAGCAGGAGCAACAGCGGGAGGACGAGGGCGAACTCGACGGCGGACGCACCGCGGTCGGTCCGGCCCTGCAGCCTGCGCTTCATCGCCCTGCTCCTGGTCT
>CAYRLV010000788.1:0-1596 GCA_964425155.1 uncultured Ornithinicoccus sp.
GGGGCAGTGGCCGTATCGTCCCACGTCGCCCGCCGTCTCGGCGGCCATCAACCGCAGTCGGTCACGCTCCGCCACGACCCACTCCGCCGGCCCCACCTCCGGCATGAGTTCGCCGGAGTAGGTAGCCAAGGCTTCCAGCCCCACGCGGATGGCGCCAGCGCCGTCCCCCAGTGCTCGCAGCTCACCTGACCGGTGCGCCAACCCGGCAAACGCATCGAGGTCGAATCGGGCTCCGGGCACGACGAGGCGGTAGGCGTCCGCGTGCCGCTCCAGAGCCACGTCGCCGAGCTGCGCGGCGGCGAGCAGGCCCCTGACGCTGGAGACTGCGACCTGCAGGCGACGGGTGCCCGCGGTCAGCGAGGCATCCGGCCAGAGCAAGTCGATCAGGCGTTCGCGGTGAACATCCCGGCCGTGCTGGATCGCCAACAGCAGCAACAGCGCTCGGGCTCGTGGCCGCAACGTGCCCACGTCCACCGCGACGGTTTCCCGCACCAGACGAAAGCCACCGAGGCAACGCACTTCGACGGCAGGCGTGTGGGTCGGCGAGGTGCGTTCCTGAGCCGACCGGTCGGCGGGCCCGTCGTGACGACCGGCGGCCAGCAGTGCTCCCGCCACCTGGGGCACCATGGGCACCCCGAGTTCGTGAGCCGTGCGCTGCAGCAGCACCGCACTCCCCGGCGGGTCAATCCGGCCAGAGGACGCCGACACGGCAGAGGTCAACGCGTCGGCCCAGAGCGCCAGCACGGGGGCGTGGAGCGACCGCGCGATCCGCGTGGCCTCGGACAGTCGTGGCAGGGCAGTGGCCGCCGCACCCGTCAGCGCCAGGGCCACTCCCTGGCACAGCACCATCACCAGCTCTCCCCAGTGGTCTCCCAGACGTCGGCTCGTGTCGACCGCCTCCGAGCACCTGGTCATCTCCCGCGAACCGGCGCTCGCCGCCAGCAGGACCGAGGACTGCGCGCCACGTGCGACCCGCGCCACCCAGGGGTGACCTTCGGCCTCAGCCGTCGTCGCGAGCTCGTCCAGCTGCTTCGCGAGCTCGCCGGCGTCGCCGTCCTCGAAATCGGCCAGCATGCACCCGAGTTCGGCGCACAGACGTTCGCACGAACCTGGTTCCGCCGCTGCCACCGCGCGCGACAGCGGCGACCTCGCGGCGGCGAAGTCGCCGGCCAGGAGTCGGACGACCCCGATGCCCAGGTCGGCGACGGGGCCGTCACCGAAGACTGCGTCCGGGGTGGCTCGCACGGTCGCGGCCCGGACTCCCGCGAGGATGGTCGCGACCTGCCCGACGCTGGCCACCTGAAGGGCCCGGGCCGTGATCGCCAAGCCCAGCCAAAGGGCGGCCAAGGCGCGCTCCTGCCGGCACCGACGCCGGTGCTCCGGTGCGTCGAGCAGGTCTTCGGCCTCCCGGAACGCCTGGACAGAGGCCCCGACCGCGCCACAGCGCAACAGCCGGCGGGCGTTGGCCAGCACCAGCCACGGGTCGTCGCGCCAGCCCGGGGCGTGGGACAGCGCCGGTCCGAGCAGATCGTCCTCGACCGACAGCAAGGCGTTGCTCTGGCGGACCATCCGGGCCACCGAGGGCCAGTCCTGCGC
>CAYRLV010000789.1:0-1595 GCA_964425155.1 uncultured Ornithinicoccus sp.
CGAGTCCGCGCGCCCGACGGGACCACTCGGCATACGGACGGACCTCGATGTCCGGTCGATCCGGCAGCCGGGTCCTCAGTCTCCCGGCGGGCCGGGTTTGGTCGCGACCATCGCCACGGCGGCAATCGAGCGTCGGTAGCGCCGGAAGGTCGCCCGCATCCCGTTGACGCGGCGCCGCGCCTCACGGTCGCGCAGGTAGTTGCGGCCGATCCGCAGCGTGCCGCGCACGCCCTCGTCGTCGAGCACCCGCCGCACCCGGAGCAGGGCCATCTCGGCGGTCCGCACCTGCTCCACCTCGAACCCGTGCGTCGTCAACAGCGCACGCCACTCGGCGACGGTCAGCGGGCGGGCGTTGACCTTGATCGAGCGGGCGAGCCCCCTGCGGACGTCCGTGGCGACCTCGTCCGGGAGGCTGTCGGGCACGAGGGCCAGCTCGTGGATCGCGTAGCGGCCGCCGGGCCGGAGCACCCGGGCCGCCTCGGCGACGATCGCGGCCTTCGCCGCGTCGGTGTTCATGGTCAGCATCGCCTCGCCGACCACGACGTCGGCGCTGCCGTCGGGCAACCCGGTCGCCCTGGCGTTGCCGGCGACCACGCGGCCCCGGTCGCCGACGGCGGACGCGGTGAGCGCGGCCGCTGACGGGTTCTCCTCGATGCCGACGTAGGAGGCCGGCCCGGCCCCGAGGAGCAGCCTGGCGGTCAGGCCGATGCCGGGCGCGAGCTCGACCACGTCGTGTCCGGCGACCGGGAGCTCCGCCACCAGCTGCTCGGTGAGCCGGCGGCCACCGGGACGCAGCACGGTCTTGCCGAGCCTGGCCAGCAGCCAGTGCCCCGGCACGTCCTCCGCGCGGCGCGAGGCGAACGGCAGGTCCGCGGCGCCGGTTCGGTGGGGCACGGCACCGGGCCCGGCCGTGGTCGGGCTGCCGTCGGGGTGATCGGTCCGTGACGCATCGGCCATGCAGGTAAGGCTAGCCTTATCTCGCGGCCAGGCCAGGGAAAATCGGACGCGGCGCCGTTGCTCAGTCGCCCGGCGAGGCGGTGTGGCAGACCGCCTCGACGTTGTTGCCGTCGGGGTCGCGGACGAAGGCGCCGTAGTAGTGGTCGTGGTACTCCGGCCAGATCCGTGGCTCGTGCAGGCTCTCGGCCCCGTGCTCGGTGGCTGCTGCGTGGAAGGCGCGCACGTGCGCCGCATCCGGTGCGGAGAAGGCGATGTGCGTCTCGCGGTTCGGTCCGTCGCCCTCGAACTGGGAGATCCAGAACACCGGCGCGCCGTCCTCCGGGCCGTAGCCGATGGCGACGCCGAAGTCCATCCGGCGGGAGTGGCCGAGGGTGGCCAGGACGCGGTCGTAGAACGCGCTGGCGGCTGCCAGGTCGGCGCAGCCGATGCCGAGGTGATCGATCATGCGGTCATCGTGGCAGGGTGCACCGACAGGGGGCCGGGGAATGAGAAGGTGGGAGGGGCGTCGGCGGAGGGCCGGGGCTCCCGGAGATGCGACGATGGCTGTGACCGCCGCAGCCCTCACCCGAGCGGACGGAAGGAAGTTTCGTGAAGGGATCCGTGCTCGTCGTCGACGACGACCTCGCCCTGGCCGAGAT
>CAYRLV010000790.1:0-1589 GCA_964425155.1 uncultured Ornithinicoccus sp.
CGCGGCTACATGTCCAAGATCTTCAGCGACGACTGGATGTCGTCCTACGGCTTCGTCCACGCCCCGTCGGAGCGGACCGTCGGCGAGGTGCTGCGGGCCAAGGCCGGCGACCTGCCCGACCTCGTGCACACGCACCCCAACGAGACGGTGCGCGACGCGATCGAGATCCTGCGCGAATACGGTGTCTCGCAGATGCCGGTGGTCGGGGCCGAGCCGCCGGTGATGGCTGGTGAGGTTGCGGGCGCGGTCAGCGAACGTGACCTGTTGGCAGCGCTTTTCGCCGGCACGGCCGGCTTGGCCGACCCGGTGGAGAAGCACATGGGTGAGCCGCTGCCGCTGGTGGGCGCAGGGGAGCCGGTGTCCACCGCGCGGCACACCCTGGAGGAGTCCGACGCGATCATGGTGATCGAGGGCGGCAAGCCGGTCGGTGTGCTGACCCGGGCCGACCTGCTGGGGTTCCTCGTCGAGTAGGCGACGGCATGGCCTACGTGGTCGTCGGCCTGGGCGCGATCGGCGGGACGGTCGCGGCCAAGCTGAGCCTGGCCGGTCGGGACGTGGTCGGCATGGCTCGCGGAGCGCACGGCGAGGTCGTGCGGCGGGACGGGTTGTTGCTGCGCACGCCGTCCGGTGACCACCGGGTGCCGCTGGACGTGCGGCCGTCGGTCCGCGACGTCGGGCCGGGCGTGGACGACGTCGTGGTGGTCGCCACGAAGAGCCAGGACAGCGAGGGAGTGCTCACCCAGTTGGCTGACGTGGCTCCGCCGGGGACGGCAGTCGTGTGCGCGCAGAACGGGGTGACCAACGAGCCGGAGGCGCTGCGCTGGTTCGAGCGGGTCTACGGCATGGTGGTGATGTGCCCGGCGCTGCACCTGGAACCCGGTGTGGTTGCGGCGTATTCGGAGCCTGTCGTGGGGATCCTGGACGTCGGCCGGTTCCCCGGTGGGGAGGATGACGTGAGCCGAGGCTTGGCCGGGGACCTGTCGGACGCCGGCTTCGACTCGCGTTCGGTGCCGGACATCGCGCGCTGGAAGTACGCCAAACTCCTCACCAACCTGGGCAATGCCGTGGAGGCGGTGTGTGGGCCGGCTGCCCGGGGTGGCCCGCTGACGGAACGGCTGCAGCAGGAGGGCCGCGCGGTATTGGGGGCGCACGGCATCGCCTACGCGTCGGCCGCCGAGGATCGCGAACGCCGTGGGGACCTGATCCGACGCGGCGACATCGACGGACCGCGGCCGGGCGGGTCGGTGTGGCAGAGCGTGGCTCGCGGGGCACCCACCACGGAGGTCGACTACCTGTGTGGCGAGATCGCCCGCTTGGCACGGCTGCTCGGCCGTTCGGCCCCCGCCAACGCGTTGCTCCAGCAGTTGACGCACGACATCTCCGCGGGGCGGACGGCGGCCGAGAGCACGACCGAGGAGCAGGTGCTGGCGCGGCTCGACCAAGAGTTGCCGTCCTCCTGACCTCATGGGCCCGCTGCCCGGCAGCGCCCGCCCGTATGGGGTGTCGCCGCGCGTGAGTCGGTCGTGCTGCGGCCGGCCCAGTGGTGGGCTCTCACGCATGCTCGCGGGTGTCGGCGGCCCCGGATCGCC
>CAYRLV010000791.1:0-1588 GCA_964425155.1 uncultured Ornithinicoccus sp.
GCCACCGTCCTACCGTGGCCGTGGCGCCACCGGCGCCGGCACCGTCTCCCACATCGGTGCGGTGCCCTCCCGACACCCGGCGGGGAGCGAGGAGATGGCGAGGTTCGCTGGCACGGTGACGTTCGCGCTGGAGACACCGCTCACCGAGGAGCAGATCCGACAGGCGTGCGCACGCGCCGCCGCTGCGGGTCAGCGGGCGGGCAAGGCCACCATCCACCCGACGGAGACCAGCCCGGCCGGCATCCGGTATGTCGTCCGGTCGCGGCACAGATCACCGGCCCAGCTGACCTTCGTGGTCACCTGGCAGGAGACCATCGGCCGGCGCAGGAGGGTGCACCTGATCGGCGAGAAGTACGTCTCGAACCGCTCGTCGTTGCTGTGGACGCCGGCCCCGCAGCGGAACGCCCCGACCATGCGGACCTACCGCCTCTTCGCCGACACCCTGCGGCGGGAGTTGGCCACCCCCTCGGCGCCGCAGCCCGAGGTGCCGTGTTCATCCGGAGAAGCGCCGCCCCGCGCGGCAGAATGACCTGCGATGACTCGGCGCTCCGGCCGCCCGGCGCAACTGGCGGAGGACCCCACCGTCTTCGACGGCGCCCGGGTGGATGTCGACAGCCGGGTGGGGTGGCTCCTGCGCACGTCGCGCCTCGCGTCCGAGAACGAGGACGACCACGCGTTGGACACCTTCGCCAAGCGGCTTCGTGAGCGCGGCCTCGTCGTCGACGCGTCTCGCCTCAGCACCTGGGAGTCCGGTCGCGTCGCCGTGCCGGAGCAGGCATTCGCCCACTACGGGGCGGTCCTCGGCCTTGCGCCCGGCTCGCTGCGCACGACCTGCAGCGGGCTGCGCGACACCCTCGGCCCGCCGGCCACGCGGACCGGCGCGACCCGCCGGTCACCCGGGCAGGAGGCCCTGCAGCGCCGGCTGGACCGGACGTACGCAGCCGTGGCCGACGGCCGGGCTCGCGGCGGTGACTGGCTGGCCATGGCCGACCTGCTCGGGACCTCCCGACAGGTGATCCTGCCGTCGGTCATCGTCGAGGGACTCGTGGACGACCTGGTGCACGAGCTGGTGCGGTCGGTCGGGCCGGCCTACACGACCCGCTTCCAGGCGCTCACCGAGCTGATGGCCAGCCCGGGGCTGTCCGGCCTCGTCACCGCGAGCGTCGAGTCCTTCACCCACGAGGTCGGAGCGCAGGGTGTCCTGGACGCGCTGTGCGTGCTCGGCGAGGTCAGCACCGGCCCGTCGCTCGACTTCCTCCTCGCGAGCCTGGTCACGACGGAGGGGGCGACCCAGCTCGGCGCTGCCTACGCGCTGCTCAACCTGCTGATCACGACCTCCTTCCCGGCCGCCCGGCTCCCCGAGCTCGAGCAGGCACTGGGCCGGTTGCACCGCGAGCGGTCGGACCCGGGGACCCATGGGCTGGTTCGTCTGCTCGGCCGTCGGTTGCCGCGGCCGCCGGATGAGCGGCTCGGCCTCGGGCCCCTGCTGGCGGCGCCGGAGCAGAAGCAGCTCCAGCACACCACTGAGATGTTCGCGGACGTCGCTGCCGCGTGCGCCACCAGCGTCGAGCCCGTTCCCGGCGCGGAC
>CAYRLV010000792.1:0-1588 GCA_964425155.1 uncultured Ornithinicoccus sp.
GGGTGGCGGCCATGAACGCCCCGCAGGAGTTCCACGGCACGAGGGGCGAGGTGACCGTGCCGCTGTCAGCAGCCAACCGGGACAAGTTGGTCGACGCCAGCCCTCGGCGGGCGAACTCGCCCTTGAAGATCCGGGAGGGCAGCACCAACGCGATGTACTGGTCGCCGGCCACGATGTTGAGGCCGAAGCCGCAACCGAACACCGTGAAGAACAGCCGTCCCGTGCTCCGCGCCGAGGCGATCAGGGGGTCGATGAGGCGGGCGATGAGCCCGAACTTCTCGAGCAGCGTCCCGAACGTGACGGCTGCGTAGATCAGCCAGAGGGTGAACAGCATGCTGGCCATGCCACCGCGCGAGACGAGCCGGTCGACGTCGGCGACTCCGCTCGAGATCTCGAAGCCGCTGCCCATCGACTGCCAGACCGCCTTGAGCGACTCGACCACGACATTGCCGTTTCCACTGATGAAGTCGGCCACGAGGGCGGGCTGGGTGAACGGCGCCAGCAGCCCGGCGAACAGGGCCGACGCCATCAGGGCAAGCCAGGCGGGCGCCTTCCGGATGGACAGGACGGCCAGCAGGACCAGCGGGAGGAGGTTGACCGGGTTGATCCAGAAGTAGTCCTCCAGAGCGTTGAGGTCGGTCTGGATCGCCTGCCCGGTGCCCGGTGCGGGCGTGTGGGCGAGGCTGAGGCCGACGAACACCACGAGGGCGATGAGAAAGGCTGGCACGGACGTCCAGATCTGGCGCTTGATGTGCTCATGGACGTCGACTTCGACCATCTGCGCGGTGAGGATCGTCGTCTCCGACAGCGGGGAGGTCTTGTCGCCCAGCTAGGCCCCCGAGATGACGGCGCCGGCGGTGATCGCCGTCGAGACGTCGAGCATCGTGGCGACTCCGACGAGGCCGACCCCGATGGTGGCCGCGGTCGTCCAGGAGCTGCCGATGCTCAGGGCGATCACGCCGCAGATGATCGCGGCGGCGGCATAGAACCAGCCGGGCGAGAGGGCGCGGATCCCGTAGTCGACCAACGTGGGGATGGTGCCGGACAGGTTCCAGGTGCCGATCAGGGCGCCGACTGCCAGCAGGATGAAGGTTGCCCCGGTGACCGACGACAGCGCGTTCTCTCCCGCCTCCTGCACCCGCTCCCACGAGTGGCCGTTCCTCAGCACGATGAGCGTGACGATGGCGCAGCACAGGACGAGGGCCACCTGAATAGGTCCGTCGAGGGCGTCCATGCCGAACAGGGCGAGCGATCCCGCGATCAGTGCCGCCAGCGAGGCCAACGGAATCAGCGCGTCGGCAAGGGAGGGGGGGCCGGCGCGCCGGGGTCTGCTTGTCCGGAGGACAAACCACGCCGGTATCCTTCCATAATTCGCCCTGGGCGGGAGGAGAAAAGTTCCGTGCCCTACGCGGCGCCTCGCCTTGGCCGACTCGCGCGGTCGTCTTGGGGCCCGCCGACGTTGGCGCGCATCGGACAGCGAATCAACGCGCGGAGAGGACGGATTGATGACCGACTACGGGCACGAGTTGGCGTTCGGCGTCTTCCTCAGCCCCGAGGCGGCGCGCGCCCAGCGGACCCTGGAACTCGC
>CAYRLV010000793.1:0-1587 GCA_964425155.1 uncultured Ornithinicoccus sp.
CGCTCCTCGACGGCAGCACGGTGCTGGACGGGCTCGCGATCGACACCGAGATGCGTTGGACGCTGCTCACCAGCCTGGCTGCCGGCGGGGTGGCCGGTGCGGAGGAGATCGAGGCCGAGCGCGAGCGCGACAACACCGCGACCGGTCGGGAGCGGGCGGCCCGAGCACTCGCAGCCCGCCCGACGGCGGAGGCCAAGGCCGAGGCCTGGGCGCGCGCGGTCGAGGAGGGCGGACTGCCCAACCAGACCGTGGACGCCCTCGCGTTCGGGTTCCGGAGGGTGCACGAACCGGAGCTGTTGCGGCCCTACGTCCAGCGCTACCACGAGGCGATCGAGCAGGTCTGGGAGTCGCGGACGCACGCCATCGCCGAGTCGATCGCCAAGTTCTTCTATCCCACGGCGCTCGCCGACGCCGAGCTGCGGGACGCCTCGCAGGCCTGGCTCGACGGCCACCCGGACGCCAGCGCCGGCCTGCGCCGCACCGTGGCCGAGGCCCGCGACGAGGTCACGCGGGCGCTGGCAGCCCAGGAACGGGACGCTGCCCGCGACTGAGCCACCCCTCATACCTCCGCTTGCTGGGAATGGTTGTTGGCTTTGCGCGAGGAAACCGCCTCGACTCCAACAACCACTTCCAACGAGGCGTCGGCGATCGGGGGCCCGGGGCGGGCGCGGGCCCGGTCAGCCGCGCTCGTGCTCGCACGCGCGTCCGCGGCTGCGCGCCGAGCGGCTGCGGACGGAGCGGCTGCGCGCCGTGCGGCTCACCTGGCGGCGGCCACCGGCTCCCGGAGCCGGACGGACAGGCAGGTGACGCTGGCCTCGAGCTTCTCCAACTCGCTGACGTCGACCTGGACCGGTTCGAAGCCCCGGTCGGCGATCAGCTGCGCGGTCCGGGGCGCGCTGGTCGACATCAGCAGCTTGCCGTCACCGAGCAGGATCGCCCGCCAGCCGTGCCGCTCCGGCACCGGGGTGAGCTCGGGCAGCAGATCGGGCCGGTCGAGGCCGGGCAGCCAGGCGAGCAGGGTGCCGTCCGGGAGCGGGGTCAGCGCGGTCTTGAGGTGCAGCACACGGGAGATCGGCACCGGGATCACCTCGATGCCCTCCGGCGCCACGATCCGGGTGAGCTGGCGGATGCCCTCGGCGTTGCTGCGCTGGCCGGCGCCGACGTACATCGTCGTGCCCAGCTTGAGGACGTCGCCGCCGTCGAGCGTGCCGGGAGCGGTGATCCGGGCGATCCGGTACCCGAGGGTGGCGATCGCGCGCTCGGCGCCCTCGGTCTCGGGCCGGCGCTCGGGGGCACCCGGCCGGGCGAGGACCGCCAGGTCGCCGGTGACGACCATGGTGTCCTCCACGAAGCACGCGTCGGGGCAGTCGTCGGCCGGGTCGACCTCGATCGTGGGCCAGCCGTGCTCCTCGAATGCCGCGACGTAGTCCTGCCACTGCGCGACGGCGAGATCGGCGTCGACGGGGCGACGCTCGAGGTGGGTGAGCAGACCGCGGGCGACGTCGGGGCCGGGCTTGCGGACCAGGACCCGGCCGGGGCGGTCGTCGGGGAGCAGTGTCGGGGTCACGGCCCGAGTCTGGCAGCACG
>CAYRLV010000794.1:0-1585 GCA_964425155.1 uncultured Ornithinicoccus sp.
TGAGGTGTGTCTGAGTTAATGAGCCATTCGCGGGTTGAAATACCCAGCCAGGTCCGGGGGTGGCTCATGGGTTCTCCTTGGTGTTCCTGCCTCGACGGTAGGCGATGCGGTCCTCGCGTGCTTGAGCGAGTCCTCGGCGGCGGTGTTCGCGGATGGCCTCACCTCGTCCTTGGTGTTCGTCTTCGGGTGTGACGTAGCCGATCGAGGCATGGAGCCTGACCGTGTTGTACTGGTCGCGCACGCGGTCGAGCTCGGCTGCGAGTTCGCCGGCGTCGCGGATCTTCTCCAGGTGGGGCCATTCGCCCTTGACGTGCCCGAACAGGGTCTCGATCCATGCCTGGTCCTGGGGTACGCCGGGGCGCCCGAACTGGGTCGCGATGGCCACACCGGCGAGGAACTCCCTGGTGCTGTGTGAGCGCATCTGCGGGCCGTTGTCGCTGATCGCCAGCAGCAGCGGCCGGTCGCCGTCGGCGACCGCGGCCTCGACCAGGTCGTGCTCGCCGGCCACCAGGGCCTTGACCAGGGTGTCGGTGGCGGCGGCGTCGGCGGCCTGCCACAGTGCTTCGGCTTCCAATGCTGCGGTGAAGGCGACCTCGACCTGGACCGAGGACTCCTCGGCCGAGCAGAGCGTGGCGATCCACTTGCGCGAGACGATGTCGATGATCGCCACGACAGCGCACCGCGCCTGGGTGAAGTGGCTGAAGTCGTACCCCCAAACCCGGTTCGGCTTCCACTCCAGCCAGTCCGGCCAGGGCTTGCGTGGCGCCGGCTCGCGGGGCGGGTTGCCCGGTAGGACAAGGCCCTCGGCGGACAGCACCCGGCGCAGCGTGGACGGCGACACGTGCACCGCGTCGATCCGAGAGCCTCGGGCCGCGAGCTTGCGGTGAGACCGGTCGACCTCGCCCCAGCTGTCGTACAGCTCCACGACCGCCGCTCGCTCCCAGGCCAGCAGCCCGTGCAACGGCGTCCCTCCCGGAGCCGCGTCGACCAGCCGGCCTTGAGCTGCTCGCTCGGCCCAGCGGGCCAGGCGCAGGTCATCCAGGCCGAGCAGCTGGCAGGCTGCTCGCGCCGACCACCCGGCGGTGGTGGCCTGCGCCACCAGGTCCAACAAGCCGGCCTTGACGTCGGCGCCCACCCGCACCGGGACCGGGCCGGCGGTCAGTCCCAAGCGGCTTTTCCCTCGTGCAAGTGAAGCGCCACTGCCTGTTCGGCGACCGTCGCCCGCAACCGTTCCACCTCCGCGCGGGCGTCCTCCAACTCGACCTGCTCGGCGGTCTTGCCCGGACGGCCCGGCTTGGCCGACAGCGCTTCGAGGGCACCGGCCTTGGCGGTACGACAGATCGTGGTCACCGTGGTGCGATCGATTCGGTACTTGGCCGCAGCCTCCCGCTGGGTGTACTGCCCGGTCAGCACCGACACGAACAGCTCGTACTTCTGCGACGGCGCGAGCAGACGCCGACGCCTGGACGTGGAACTCTTCACAGTCGAATTGGACTTCACAGCGATCCTCCAGACGTGTCAGACACGCCCACAGATGGCTGGGTATTTCCAACTCGATCTGGCTCATTAACTCAGACGCATAACA
>CAYRLV010000795.1:0-1582 GCA_964425155.1 uncultured Ornithinicoccus sp.
CCGTCGTCGTGTCGGGGGCCTTCTCCGCTCGCGCCGACGAGGCCCGCCGGGTCTACGAGTTGCACGGAGTCCAGCTCCGTCCGCGCCCGGGCACTGCGCTCCCCCACCAGGACCACCTCCGTTGGCACAGCACCCAGGTCTTCAAGGCTCCTCGACTGGCCGCATGACCCGAGCCGAGTGACGCGAGTCACGCCCAAGAAGCCGCTGGGGCCCTCGATGTCGTCCGTTCGGCCGATGGTGTCAGGTCCTGTCCTCCGATGAGACTGGGAGCCAGGACACCAAGGGAGGAGGCGGGTCCATGCCGAGAGGGCTGGCGCACGATGGTCGAGCCGCGGCGGACCCATGGCACGACCTGGCCGGCAACAGGGCCGGCGCCATGGCGAGAACTCGCGCGGAGCAACTTCGCAGCGCTGCGCCGCGACGGACAGCCGTTGCCCGTGTCCTCGGCCTGCACACCGACGAGCGCGCCTGGCGCATCGGCGCCCGCGGCGAGGAGATGGTGGCCGCACGGCTCGCCCGGCTCCGTCGCAAGGACCCTCGCTGGCACGTCCTGCACGCCATTCCCGTCGGCCGGCGCGGCTCCGACATCGACCACCTCGTCGTCGGGCCGGCCGGCGTCTTCACCATCAACACGAAGCACCACCCGGGGGCCAAGATCTGGGTGGCCGGGGACACGTTCCTGGTCAACGGACGCCGCTACCCGTACGTCCGCAACAGTCGACACGAAGCGTCGCGTGCCGCTCGGCTGCTGGACACCGCCGGCTGCCCCCCGGTGGTCGTGCGCGGCCTGATCGTGCCGGTCCGAGCCGAAGACGTCACGATCCGGGAGATGCCGACCGACGTCGCCGTCGTGCCGCGCTTTCAGCTCACGCGGTGGCTGTTGCGTCAACCTCACCAGCTCGACGACGCGGCCCTCGCTCGCGTCTACCAGACCGCTCGGCGTTCCACCACCTGGGCAGCCTGATCGCTGGGCGGCGTCTCTTCGTGCGGCCGGGGTCGCGCGGCCGATGACCTCACCCGTCTCCCCGAGGTGAGTCAGTGGGGCACGGAATGACCCGGCCGTGAGCGGCAGTGCTGGGCAGGCTGGCCAGCGCCCATGCCCTTCGCTCCCGCTCCTCCCGCACCGGCGCCCAGACGTGATCCGCCGGGTACCGGACCCAGGTCGAGTCCGCGCTCCGGAGCACCACCATCACCCGCGTGATCGGCTCGCCTCCGATCGAGGTTGGACTGTTCATCGCGACGCATTGAGCGAACGTCCGGGCGACGTCACCACCTCTGATGCCGTAACGCGTCTGCTCGCCGGACTGGTAGTCCGCAGCCGCTAGTGACGTGACCGCGAGGGAGATCCCCGCCATCGTGAAGAGGATGAAGGAGGCCCGCATCAGGCCGTTGGGCATGCCTTTCACCATCCACCACACTCCCGCTAGCACCAGGGCGACAGTCAGGAGGAATGGAAGGGATACGAGCAGGATCTTGATCCTAGGCACTCCCATGTCCGGCAGGGAGAGGCCCGCCCCGTAGGACCCACCGGCACGATCCCCGCGGCGCCCGAACCGCCGGTCGCCTGGCCGAGGCGCAACCA
>CAYRLV010000796.1:0-1581 GCA_964425155.1 uncultured Ornithinicoccus sp.
CCGCGGACAACGCACGGGCGGCCCGGTCGTGCCGGTTAGTGGCGGCTGGACAGATAGCTCTTCGGCCGCACCGGGAAGTGCTTCCGCCACTCGTCGGACAGGTGCCGCGGTGTCCCCGGGACGCCG
This sequence comes from uncultured Ornithinicoccus sp., assembly GCA_964425155.1. Lineage (GTDB taxonomy): Bacteria > Actinomycetota > Actinomycetes > Actinomycetales > Dermatophilaceae > Segeticoccus. Next base: position 127 of record CAYRLV010000796.1, read on the forward strand.
ACCTCACGCATGACCCGGACGATCCGGCCCAGCGTCTGGTCGGGGTGCTTGAAGATCCCCGGCGAGATCACCGTCAGCCGACGCCACCTCCACCGCTCGAGGTCCTCCCGCCGGTGGATGTCCGCCTCCCAGGTGCCGTCGTCCTCGACGTGGTGGCGCCCGTCGTACTCGATCGCGAGCCGGTGCTCGGGGTAGGCCAGGTCGAACCGCCAGCGCCACGAACCGTCCGGCCAGAGGATGACGTGGTTGACGGTCGGCTCGGGCAGCCCGGCCAGCACCATCAGCATCCGCAGCCGGGTCTCCATCGGCGAATCGACGCCGGCACGGACATACCGGGCCGCGCGCCTCGCCAGCACCGCACCCGGCCCGTGCCACTCGTCGGCGGCTGCGACGAACTCCGTGGGCGCCACTCCCCGTGCCTTCACCAGGCTGTCACCGAGCACCACGAGGTCGACCAGCCCCAGCAGCGAGGCCAGCTCGAGGAAGGACCGGACGGGAGCGGAGGTCCGGACGCCGCCCTCGAGCGCAGCCGTGCCCGATGGCCCGGGCGCGGGCACCGGCCCGTGCAGGTCCGCGCACTCGTGCGCCCGGATCCCCTGCCGCTGACACCGCGTCGACCCCGGGGCCGAGCAGACATGGATCAACGGCTGGTCAGGGACGACGCCGCCCCAGATCCGGGCGGCCGTGTGGTGGCTGGCGTGCGAGCCGTCCGGCGACACCAGCAGGGCAGCCCTCGCCTCGAGCAACGGCGTCAACGTCACCGTCGCGTCGAGGTAGACGCCCCAGACGATCCGCCGGAACCGCCCACTCGTCAGGGCACGCCGGGGCAGCCCCGCCGACAGCGCCTGCGCCCGGGTGAACGGCAGGGCCGGGTCCAGGGCGACGGTCGTGGCGGGCATGCCTCACCCTCCCGCAACCCGCGAGGGCCGCGGGACCGTCGTCCACAGGCCCGGGGCGCGTGCCGGATCCGCGGGACCGCGGAAAACGCACGCCAGACCGCCCCGGACGCGTGCGTTGTCCACGGATCCGCGGAAAACGCACGCGCCGGAGCGGCGTGGGCGTCAGGACTGGCTGTCGACCAGCGAGCGCAGGACGTACTGGAGGATGCCGTCGTGCCGGTAGTAGTCGGCCTCGCCGGGGGTGTCGATGCGCACCACCGCGTCGAAGGTGACCGGGTCGCCACCGTCCTTGGTGGCGGTGACCCGGACGGTGCGCGGCGTCTCCCCGTCGTTCATCGCGGTGATGCCGGAGATGTCGAAGGTCTCGGTGCCGTCCAGGCCGAGCGACGCGGCGTCCTGCCCCTCGGGGAACTGCAGGGGCAGCACACCCATCCCGATCAGGTTCGAGCGGTGGATCCGCTCGTAGGAGACCGCGATCACGGCCTTGACGCCGAGCAGCCGGGTGCCCTTGGCCGCCCAGTCACGCGACGAGCCGGAGCCGTACTCCTTGCCGGCC
>CAYRLV010000797.1:0-1581 GCA_964425155.1 uncultured Ornithinicoccus sp.
TCCACCACGGCATCGGCGACGTCCGGCGCCTGCGCGGCACCAGCAGCAAGGGCCTCGCGCACCTGGTCGAGCCGTTCGCGCCGGTGGTCGAGGTACCACCGCACGGTCCCGGCGGCGTCCGGCACGGTCGGGCCGTGACCCGGACCGATCGCGGTCACCTCACCGGACCCGGTCATCGCCTCGATCCGCCGCAGGGAGGACAGGTAGGCGGCGAGCTCCCCGTCGGGGTGGGCGACCACGGTGCTGCCGCGGCCGAGGACGGTGTCACCGGTGAGCAGGAGGTTCTCGGCCGGCAGCAGGAAGCTCAGCGAGTCGGCGGTGTGGCCCGGCGTCGCGACCACCAGGATCTCGAGGCCGCCGACCACCAGCCGGTCGCCTTCGTGCAGGTCGTCGTGCGCGGTGCCGAGAGCCCGCACCGGCGCACCGGTCAGCTCGGCGAACCGGTCGGCCGACTCCGCGTGGTCGAAGTGGCCGTGGGTGAGCAGGGTCTGGGCGACGCGGCCCCCACGACCGGCCACCTCGGCCAGGACCGCCGCGAGGTGGGTCTCGTCGAGCGGGCCGGGGTCGACGATGGTGTAGGCCGTGGATCCCGGCTCGGCCAGCAGCCAGGTGTTGGTGCCGTCCAACGTCATCGGGCCGGGGTTGGGGCACAGCACGCACGTGGCGCGGGAGGTGACCTCCCCGCCCTGCCAGAGGTCCGTCATACCGGCAGCTCGCAGCGCATGCGCACCGCACCGTCCTGTTCCACCGGCCAGGGCATCACCGGCGCGATGGTGACCGGCTCGGTCAGGAACGTCTCCGCGCTGGGGGAGGCCGCCACCTGCTCGCAGCAGACGACGGTGGGCGGCAGCAGCAGCGCCTGACCCTCGGCGTACTGCAGCAGCAGCGCCTCCGGGTCGGTCCAGTCGGCCTGGTCGGCCTCGGTGGTGAGGTCGTCGGGCACCTGGCCGTCGGGGATGCGGGCGGCGAAGAAGCGCGTGTCGTAGCGGCGTGGTTCGAACTGCGGGGTGATCCAGTGCCCGCGCGCGACCAGCAGGTCGGAACGCAGCACCAGGCCACGACCGATCAGCATCTGCGCGAAGGACAGCTCGTGCGAGAGCAGCGCCTGCCGGTCACGGGTCCAGCCGTCGTCGGCGCGCAGGTCGGCCACGACGGAGTGCTCATCGGGCCCGGCGAGCAAGACCCCGCACTCCTCGAAGACCTCGCGCACCGCGGCGATGACCAGCTCGCGGGCGGCCGCTTCGTCCGGGGCACCCAGCGCGGCGGCCCACTCGGCCGGGCTCGGGCCGGCCCACGGCAGCTGGGGATCGGCGTCCCGGGCGTCGACGCTGCCGCCGGGGAAGACCCACATGCGAGGGGCGAACTTCATCGAGGCCACCCGACGCAGCATGAACACCTCGACCCCGGCGTCGGCGTCCCGGACCAGCATCACCGTCGCCGCCGCGCGTGGTGCGGCGACGTCGTCCCAGGGCCGGCTCAGCCAGTCGCGGGCCCGGTCGGTGAGGATCGCCGGCATCGGGAAGTCCCGCACCGGGCCGGCGCCGGACGCGGCGATGGCTCAGTCCTCGACGGCGACGACGA
>CAYRLV010000798.1:0-1576 GCA_964425155.1 uncultured Ornithinicoccus sp.
GGCAAGGTCGGGGTCTACATCTGCTACGACCGGCACTTCCCGGAGGGGTGGCGGGCGCTGGGGCTCAACGGCGCCCAGATCGTGTTCAACCCCTCGGCGACCTCGCGCAGCCTGTCGCAGTACCTCTGGGAGATCGAGCAGCCGGCGGCCGCGGTCGCCAACGAGTACTACGTCGGTGCGATCAACCGGGTCGGCGTCGAGGACCTGGGCGACAACGACTTCTACGGTGAGTCGTACTTCGTGGGCCCCAAGGGCCAGTACGTCGGGGAGAAGGCCGACACGCACAAGCCCGAGGTGGTCGTGCGTGACCTCGACCTGGACCTGATCGAGGAGGTGCGCAACACCTGGGCGTTCTACCGAGACCGGCGCCCGGACGCCTACGACGACCTGGTGCGCCCCTGACCGAACACGCTCCGCGCGCAGCCCGCTCGTTCCCGACGGTAGGAAGAGGTACCCATGACCACACTCATCCGCGGTGGCACCGTGGTCAGCACGACCGGACAGACGCAGGCCGACGTCCTGATCGACGGCGAGCGCATCGTCGCGCTGGTCGCTCCCGGCGACACCTCGCTCGGCTCGGACCTGGCGGCCACCGCGGAGGTGGTCATCGACGCCGAGGGCAAGTACGTCATCCCCGGCGGGGTGGACGGCCACACCCACATGGAGATGCCGTTCGGCGGCACCTTCGCGTCGGACACCTTCGAGACCGGCACCCGTGCCGCCGCGTGGGGCGGCACCACGACGATCGTCGACTTCGTCGTGCAGAAGACGGGGGAGCGGGTGCAGGACAGCCTGGCGGCGTGGCACGACAAGGCGGGCGGCAACTGCGCCATCGACTACGGCTTCCACCAGATCATCGGCGGCGTGGACGACGACTCGCTCAAGGCGATGGACGAGCTGGTCGGCGAGGGCATCACCAGCTTCAAGCTGTTCATGGCCTACCCGGGCGTCTTCTACTCCGACGACGGGCAGATCCTGCGGGCGATGCAGCGCGCGTCGGACAACGGGTCGCTGATCATGATGCACGCCGAGAACGGCACTGCCATCGACGTGCTCGTGGCCCAGGCCCTGGAGCGGGGTGAGACCAACCCGGTCGACCACGGCAAGACCCGACCCTGGGAGACCGAGGAGGAGGCGACCCACCGGGCGATCATGCTGGCCCGCATCGCCGGAGCGCCGCTCTACATCGTGCACATGTCGGCGAAGCAGGCCGTCGCCACGTTGGCGGCCGCGCGCGGCGAGGGCCTCAACGTCTTCGGCGAGACGTGTCCGCAGTACCTCTACCTCTCGCTCGAGGAGCAGCTCGGCGCACCCGGGTTCGAGGGAGCGAAGTGGGTCTGCTCGACGCCGCTGCGGGCCCGGGCCGAGGGCCACCAGGACGAGATCTGGCGGCACCTGCGCACCGGTGACCTGTCGGTGGTCAGCACCGACCACTGCCCGTTCTGCATGAAGGAGCAGAAGGAGCTCGGGATCGGCGACTTCTCCAAGATCCCCAACGGGATCGGCAGCGTCGAGCACCGCCTCGACCTGCTCTACCAGGGCGTCGTCGACGGCAGGATCTCGCTGGAGCGCTGGG
>CAYRLV010000799.1:0-1575 GCA_964425155.1 uncultured Ornithinicoccus sp.
TTCGACTTCAGCTTCAGCAGCTACGTCACGCCGAGCATCGTCAAGATCGTCTACGGCATCGTGCTGGTCGTCATCGTGCTGGCCTGGTTGGCCTACACGATCTACGGCTTCTCGGAGGGTGTCGGCCTGGGGCTGGTGTTCTTCATCGGCGGTGCCATCATCTCGCTGCTCTACGTGATCTTCGCGCGGATCACGCTCGAGTTCTACATTGCGGTGATCCGGGTCGCCCAGGATGTGAGCGACATCAAGGCACGTCGCTGAGCCTGCACGTCCGCGTGGTCAGACACGGCGTGGCCGCCCTGGCCGCGGCCGCGCTGTGTCTGACCGGCCCCATCGCCGCCGCCCCCGCGGTCTCCGCGGACGACAGCGGCAGCCCACCCACCGAACCCCCGGGCAACGGCGCCGCCACCGGGCCGCTGCGGCAGTGGGCGGTGTCCGGCACCCCGGTGACGTCCGGCACCACCCGTGACGATGCTCCCGAGGTGCAGCCGGGCCAGTACACCGAGACCTTCGCGCCGGACTCGACCGTGCACTACTACCGGCTGCACCGCGCACGCGGCTCGACGGTCTACTTCTCGGCTGCCGGGCGACCGGGACACGGGAGCGGAGACGACTCGGGGTCGGAGTCGGTCGAGCTGACGCTCGGTCTGCCCGACGGGACCGAGTGCGCCACCGCGAGCGATCAGCGTTACCACAGCGACGCGTCCGACCCCGCGCTCATCGCCGCGGTCGTGCTCGACGGGAACGCGGTCGAGCGCAGCAGCGGGCTCGCCGAGGAGTGCCAGTCGGCGACCACCGTGATCGCCTCCGTGCAGCGTGACGCGACCGGCGGCCGGCCGATGCCGGCCGAGCTGCTCTACATCGCCGAACCGCCCATCCGGACCAGCCCGCTTCCGGATGCCGCCACGGGTGCTGCCCTGGACGCCTTCCGCGCGCCCAGCTCCGGGCGGACGACACCGATCCGCGGCAGCGGCGCGTTCTCGGGCGCCCCGACGCTGACGACCGGCAGCTACCGAGACGCGATCCGGATCGGCGAGCAGGTCTTCTACCGGGTCCGCGTGGGGTTCGGACAGCGTGCCGCCTTCACCGTCGAGGTGCCCCGCAACGGCAGCGGCTTCCGGGCGAAGCAGACCTACCGGGTGGACCTCGACACCTACGGACCGGACCGGTCCGAGTTGAGCTCCTCGTCGGCGGACCTGGCCAGCAGCACGACCGTCTACGAGAGCAGTGAGCCCGTGGACCCGGAGACCATCGGGCAGTTCACCGCTCCGGTCCGCTACCTCAACCGCGACGACGGCGATTCCGACCTGTCCCGCGACCTGGGACCGACCCAGGTCGAGCGCACGGCACTCGCGGGCTACGTCACCTTCAGCGTCCGGGTCAGCGCTCCCGGCGGTGACGTCCGGCCCGGTGGGGTGGCTGCGCTCCCGGTGCGACTCAGCGTCCAGGTCAAGGGCACCGCGAGCCAGGGGCCGCGCTACGAGGGGCAGCACGTCGTCGCACCGGGTCTCGCGCCGGACGCCACCTCGGAGCAGTCCGACGGGCCGGACCCGGTGCTGCTGGTGCTGGTCGTCG
>CAYRLV010000800.1:0-1575 GCA_964425155.1 uncultured Ornithinicoccus sp.
CGAACTCGCGGAAGATCTGCCCGTAGGACTTGCCGGCGATGTTGGCGAGCACGTTCAGCCGACCGCGGTGCGGCATGCCGATGCACACCTCGTGCATGTCGTCCTCGGCCGCCCGGGACAGGATCCGGTCGAGCACCGCGATGGCCGACTCGCCACCCTCGAGGCTGAACCGCTTCTGGCCGATGAACTTGGTCTGCAGGAAGGTCTCGAAGGCCTCCGCCGCGTTGAGGCGGCGCAGGATGCGCAGCTGCTCGTCGGTGGAGGTCTTGGCGTAGGGGACCTCGACCTTGGACTGGATCCAGCGGCGCTGGTCGGGGTCCTGGATGTGCATGTACTCGATGCCGACCGTGCGGCAGTAGGAGTCGCGCAGGATGCCGAGGATCTTGCGCAGCTTGAGCATCGGCTGGCCGCCGAAGCCACCGGTCGCGAACTCCCGCTCGAGGTCCCACAGGGTGAGCCCGTGAGTGGTGACGTCCAGGTCGGGGTGGCGGCGCTGGCGGTACTCCAGCGGGTCGGTGTCGGCCATCAGGTGGCCGCGGGCCCGGTAGGAGTGGATCAGCTCCTGGACGCGCGCCGTCTTGTTGACGTCGTCGTCGTGGCTGACCGAGATGTCCTGGATCCAGCGGATCGGCTCGTAGGGCAGCCGCAGCGACTCGAAGATCTCGTCGTAGAAGCCGTCCGCGCCGAGCAGCAGCTGGTGGATGACCCGCAGGAAGTCACCGGACACGGCACCCTGGATCACGCGGTGGTCGTAGGTGCTGGTGAGGGTGAGGATCTTGCTGACCGCGTTGCGGTTGAGGGTCTCGGCGCTCGCACCCTGCCACTCCGCGGGGTACTCGAGCGCGCCGACCCCGATGATCGTGCCCTGCCCCTGCATCAGTCGGGGCACCGAGTGCACCGTGCCGATGCCACCGGGGTTGGTCAGGCTGATCGTGGTGCCCGCGTAGTCGTCGACGGTCAGCTTGTTGTCGCGCGCCTTGCGGACCAGCTCCTCATACGCGGTCCAGAAGTGCCGGAAGTCCATGGTCTCGGCGGACTTGATGTTGGGCACCACGAGCGTGCGGCTGCCGTCCGGCTTCTTCAGGTCGATGGCGAGCCCGAAGTTGACGTGGGCCGGCTTGACCAGGGCGGGCTTGCCGTTCTGCTCGCCCAGGGCGTAGTTCATGTCGGGGATGGCGGCCAGCGCCTTGACCATGGCGTAGCCGATCAGGTGGGTGAAGCTGACCTTGCCGCCGCGACCTCGTGCCAGGTGGTTGTTGATGACCACCCGGTTGTCGATGAGCAGCTTGGCCGGCACGGCCCGGACGCTGGTCGCCGTCGGCACGCCCAGGCTCGCGTCCATGTTGGTGACGATGCGCGCCGCCGGCCCGCGCAGCGGCACGACCTCGGACTCGCTCTGCGGTGCGGTGCGGGTGGGCTCGGGGGCCTCGCGGGTCTTCGGCGCGGCCTTCGGGGTGGGCTTGGTGGACGGGGTGGTGGACTTGGCGGCGGGCTCGGGCTGCTGCGTGCTCGGCGCGGCCTTCGCCGTCTCGGCCGCCGCGGTCTCCTTGGGGGCGGGCTTGCTCGTGCTGGTCG
>CAYRLV010000801.1:0-1566 GCA_964425155.1 uncultured Ornithinicoccus sp.
TCCGTGACCTTCGACGCCGTCGACGCGCTCGCGCTGGCGACCTTCTGGGCCGCCGCCCTCGGCTCGGACGTGGATGAGGACAGCACCTCGACCAAGGCCTACGTCGAGGCTGCCGGCTGGGGCGGACCGAACCTGTGGTTCCAGCAGGTGCCCGAGGGCAAGTCCGCCAAGAACCGGATGCACTTCGACCTGCGCGCGCCGGGCTCGATCGACGACGAGGTCGCCAGGCTGACCGCACTCGGGGCGACGACGGTGCGCGCCGCCGACGGCCTGGTCGTCATGCGGGACCCGGAGGGCAACGAGTTCTGCGTCGAGTGACGACGGGTGGCACCGGCCGCTCCGTGCGTGCGAGGCAGTCTTCTCCGCGTTGTCCGGGGGCTGCTCGTCGGCAGAACAGCCGCCTCGTCGCCCCTAGTCCCGGGTGAGCTTGCGATAGGTGACCCGGTGCGGCCGAGCCGCCTCGGCACCGAGCCGCTCGACCTTGTTGGCCTCGTAGGACTCGTAGTTGCCCTCGAACCAGTACCACGCGGCGGGGTTCTCGTCGGTGCCCTCCCACGCCAGGATGTGCGTCGCCACCCGGTCGAGGAACCAACGGTCGTGGCTGGTGACCACGACGCACCCGGGGAAGTTGAGCAGCGCGTTCTCCAGCGAGCCCAGCGTCTCGACATCGAGGTCGTTGGTGGGCTCGTCAAGGAGCAGCAGGTTGCCGCCCTGCTTGAGGGTGAGCGCGAGGTTGAGCCGGTTGCGCTCACCACCGGAGAGGACGCCGGCCATCTTCTGCTGGTCGGGCCCCTTGAAGCCGAACTGCGACACGTAGGCGCGCGAGGGGATCTCGACGTTGCCCACCTGGATGAAGTCGAGCCCGTCGGAGACGGTCTCCCACAGGTTCTTCTTCGGGTCGAGGCCGGCCCTGCTCTGGTCGACGTAGGAGATCTTGACCGTCTCGCCGACCTTGACCGTGCCGTCGTCAGGCTCCTCGAGACCGACGATCGTCTTGAACAGGGTCGTCTTGCCGACGCCGTTGGGTCCGATGACACCGACGATGCCGTTGCGCGGCAGGGTGAAGCTCAGCCCGTCGATCAGGACCCGGTCGCCGAAGCCCTTGCGCAGCCCGTCGACCTCGATCACCGTGCTGCCCAGCCGGGGGCCCGGCGGAATGGTGATCTCCTCGAAGTCGAGCTTGCGGGTGCGCTCGGCCTCCGCCGCCATCTCCTCGTAGCGGGCCAGACGCGACTTGCTCTTCGTCTGCCGCGCCTTGGCGTTGGACCGCACCCACTCCAGCTCGCTCTTGAGCCGCTTGGCGAGCTTGGCGTCCTTCTTGCCCTGGACCTGCAGGCGCTCCTGCTTCTTCTCCAGGTAGGTGGAGTAGTTGCCCTCATACGGGTAGAGCCGGCCGCGGTCGACCTCGGCGATCCACTCCGCCACGTTGTCGAGGAAGTAGCGGTCGTGGGTGACGGCCAGGACGGCGCCGGGGTAGCTGGCCAGGTGCTGCTCCAGCCACTGCACGCTCTCGGCGTCCAGGTGGTTGGTGGGCTCGTCGAGCAGCAGCAGGTCGGGCTTGGACAG
>CAYRLV010000802.1:0-1565 GCA_964425155.1 uncultured Ornithinicoccus sp.
AACTCGCGGTCGGGGCCGCCGACACCGCGGCCGGAGAGCAGCACCACGCGCCGCAGTCCGTGGACGGTCGCCTCGGCAATGAACCGCCCTGCTGCGGTTTGACCTGCGGGGTCGAACGGGGGCGCCAGGTACGCCGTATCGGCGCCGCGCACCGTGCCCGACCAGGTCGACGGGTCGTACCAGTCCAGGCGTGGTTCGCCGGACCGCGACGCCAGTCGGAAGGGGATGCCCAGCGCCGCGAGGCGAGTAGCGACGCGTCGCCCGGTCTTGCCGGCACCGCCCAGGATGAGGATGGGTGAATTCGTCATGCCCCCACTGCAACCCACCAGAGAGCGACAAACCATGCCTGGATGCCTCAGCGCCATGTTCGTCCGGCTCAACCGGGCGTAGTTTCGATGTTGTGGACGTGTTCGATGACCTGCTGGCCGGTGCACATGCGCGCGGTGGCGTGTTCAACCTGACGATCCTCGACCCACCGTGGGGCCTGGAGATCGTCGATGAGGCGCCGCTGGCGCTGGCGACCGTGCTGTCTGCGCCGGCGTGGGTGATGCGCCCGGGCGAGGAACCCTTCCCCGTCCAGGAGCGGGATGTCATGGTGCTCTCCGGTGGCGAGCCGTATGTCGTGGCCGACTCGCCCGACACGCGCCCCAACCTGCGCATCCATCCGGGCGGCCGGTGCGAGCCGCTGCCCGGGGCGCCGGTCGACTACAGCAACCGCCTGGGGGTGCGCACCTTCGGTGGGCGCCCGGAGGGCGAGGCCTGGGTCGTGAGCGGGACCTACCAACGAGTGGGCGACGTGGGGCGGCGGATGCTCGGCGCCCTCCCTCCGACCCTCGTCGTGCCCGCTTCGGACGTCGGACCGGTGATGGACCTGGTGCTCGAAGAGATCCGGCGCGACCGGCTGGGCCAGCAGTCCGTCCTCGACAGGTGGCTCGACCTCGCCCTGATCACCACGTTGCGCGTGTGGTTCGACGGGCTGCAGGCCAGCGCACCCGGCTGGTACCGGGCCCAGGACGACCCCGTCGTGAAGAAGGCCCTGCGGCTCATCCACGACCATCCCGCCCACCCCTGGTCGGTCCAGTCGCTGGCCGATGCCACCGGCGTGTCCAGGGCCACCCTGTCGCGCAAGTTCACCACCATCGTGGGTGAGCCCCCCATGACGTACCTCACCGGCTGGCGCATCGCCCTCGCCGCCGACCAGCTCCACGACACCACCGACACCCTCGACACCATTGCTCGACGAGTCGGCTACTCCACCTCCTTCGCCCTGAGTGTGGCGTTCAAGCGTCTCCGTGGCCGAACCCCCGCGGCCCATCGCCACCAACCCGCCTGACCGCGTGGCCGCGAGGTGGGGCGGTGACACGTCAGAGCGAGTTTCGCGAGGGCCTACGGCGCGGCGGCGAAGCAGCGCACCGGGAAGGTCGCCATGCCCTGCACGGCCGGCGGGACGGCGGTGAAGGACGCCCCGGACCGCGGCACCCGGTCGAGGTTGGTCAGGTGCTCCACGACAGGGATCGAGGCGTCGAGCAGCACGGTGTGTGCGGGCCGGTGGCCCCCTGCGGTGT
>CAYRLV010000803.1:0-1565 GCA_964425155.1 uncultured Ornithinicoccus sp.
AGGGCGAGCGCGATGAGGGTGCGGTGGGTGGAGGCGGTGGGGGCGCAGGTGGCGACCAGCTCGTCATACTGCTGGCTCGCCCACCCGCCGTCGTGGGTGCCGTGGTCGTGCCACCAGTCGCTGATGCCCTGCCCGCTGTCGGGCGTGGCGATCTCGAGGACCTGCAGCCGCGCGCAGGTCCCGGACGACGCGAGCCCGGCCAGGGCGCGTCCCCACCCGTCGACGCGGTGTTGCTGGTCGTCCGGCGACAGCAGCACGTATGCGGGGTGTCGCACCTCGGCGACGACGGTCAGCGTCTGCCCGTGTGGGTCGTGGACCATGACCGCGCCGGTCTGTTCGTCGAGGTGGAATCGCAGGGCGGCGGCGTCGCCGGGCAGCGCGAGCGTGCCGGCTGGCCTGGGCCTGGAGGGCCGGACTTGGTAGGAAGTCTGCCCGGTGGCGCGGCGGAAGGTGAAGTGCGCGGCGGTCGGCGCGTGCTCGATGGCGGGCTGCTCGGCGATGCGGACGAACGCGGCGGCGATCAGGCCGCCCCAGACCGAGGCCATCACCGCGACCCCGGCGACGCCCGCGATGAACATCGACAGGGTGAAAACGGCGATCGCGCCGGCGATGCAGGCGACTCGTGCGGCGGTGAAGCCGAGGAGGAACCCACGCTGGGGTCTCCGTCCGAATCGGACGGTGGCAGTGGTCAGCTCGGCGGCGTCGGTCATGGCCTGCTCCTCGGCGGTGTGGGCGGCTCGTCGCTCCTTGACGTGTCTGCGCGCCGCGCGGGGTCTGCCCTGGGTGGTGCAGCCGGGGTTGGACGCTGAGGTCCCGCGCCGGACCCCGGGACCGGCCGGGGATCCGGGCGGGAGGCTGGAGCATGCTGCGACGGGGTAGCGGGAGGCAGTGTGCCGCCTTCGGCGGGATCCTTCCGCGGCGTTTTGCGGTCCCGGGGCTCGGGCGCGGCATTGCTGACGGCGTTGACTCCCGCTCGGCGGGCGCGTTGCCCCGCCGTGACCGCCCCCGCTGCAGCGGCTCCCGCTGGCGCCGCAGCGGCAGCTCCGGAACTTGTCGCTCCGGCTGCGCCGTTGGCTCCGGCGGAGCTGTTGATGCTCACTGATGGGGAAGTGCGCACAGGAGCTCTGGCGTTAACGGACCCAACAGAGCTGGAGGCGTCGGACGTCGTGATGTCACCAGTGCTTCGATTCGAAGGGGTGTTGGTCGGCGACGTTGCACCGACCTGCTCCGGACGGACGCGAGGCGGCGCAGTAGTCAGTTGGTTGCCCTGAGTGCGAGATCCCGCACCGAGCGCGTGAACGTGCGAGCGCATCATCGCGGCCTTCTGTGGTGCCGCGATCACGGTGCGTGCGCCCGCACTGCCTCCCGCGGCGGTGGCGTGCGCGGCATACAGGCTGTCGCCGGCGAAGTGGAAGGTCTTGATGGCGACCCAGGGCGCGAAGCCGCCGAGCAGCAGGATCAGGCTGCCGACCGCGAGTTGGGTGGTGGTCTGGGTGACGGCGCCGCCGTGTTGGCCGTAGCCGTCCAGGACGGAGATGCCGATGCTGAAGATGATGACCAGCAGC
>CAYRLV010000804.1:0-1564 GCA_964425155.1 uncultured Ornithinicoccus sp.
ATGACCCTGTCCGGCCCTGCCGTCCGGCTCACCGTGATGGTGGGGGAGTCCGACACCTACCACCACAAGCCGGTCTTCACCGAGATCGTGCACCGGGCGCACCACGCCGGGTTGGCCGGCGCCACCGTGCTGCGGGGCATCGAGGGATTCGGCCCGTCCCGGCACATCCACACGACGCGCATCCTGTCCCTCTCGGAGGACCTTCCTGTCGTGGTGGTCATCGTGGACACGCGTGAGCGGATCGAGGACTTCCTGCCGCAGCTGGACGACCTCGAGATCGAGGGGCTGGTCACGCTCGAGCCCTGTGAGGTCGTCCGGTCCGTCGGTCGATCGGGGGATGCGTGAGTCTGCTGCTCGTGGCCCTCGGCGCGGCCGTCGGAGCGCCGGCCCGCTACCTCACCGACCGGGCCGTGCAGGTCCGGCACGACACGGTGTTCCCGTGGGGGACCTTCGTGGTCAATGTGGTCGGCTCGTTCGTCCTCGGCCTGGTCGTCGGCGCCACGGCCGGAGGCGGTGTGGTGGACGAGCGGGTCGGCCTGCTGGTCGGCACCGGGTTCTGCGGAGGTTTCAGCACCTACTCGACCTTCTCCTACGAGACGCTGCGGCTGGTGGAGGAGGGGGCGACGCTCGAAGGGATCGCCAACCTCGTGGCGAGCGTCGTCTGCGGGCTCGGCGCGGCCTTCGGCGGCTTCGCCCTCGCTGGTGCGCTCTGGGGCTGAGGTGGGCACCCGGCATACAGTCTCGGGGTGTTCCTCACCACACCACTCGCCGACCTTCGCCTGCGCACCACCGAGCTCGAGCTGCGCCCCGTCGACGCGGCGGGCCTGGACGCCCTCGCCGCGGTGCTCCCCGACGACGTGGAGCTCGACCCGCGGATTCCCCGGTATGCGGGGCTGGGCGCCCCAGAGCGTCGGGCGGCGGTGCTGCGGCAGTCCATCTGGGCGGCCGCCGGTGCCTGGCGGCCGGAGGAGTGGGCGCTGACCTTCGTCGTGCGCTCCGGCGGTGCGGTCGTCGGTGCGCAGACGCTGGAGGGCAGCGACTTCGTGCACACCCGGACGGTGGACTCGGCCAGCTGGCTGGTGCCGGACGCCCGTGGTCTGGGGTGGGGCGGGCAGGCCCGGGCGGCGGTGCTGGCGCTCGCTTTCGGGCCGCTCGGCGCGGAGTTCGCCGTGACCTCGGCGTGGCACGACAACCACGCCTCGCTCGGGGTCTCGCGCCGGCTCGGCTACGAGCTCAACGGACGGACCACCCACCACGGCGGCGACCGGGTGGACACCATGGTGCACCTGCGACTGAGCCGGGCCGCCTGGCGGGCCCGCGGGCAAGGGGAGGGGGTGCGGATCGAGGGATTCGAGCCGTGTCGGCCCTACTTCGGGTTGGAGGACGCGGAGAGGCCGTCCCTCGAGAGGCCGTAGGCGCTCGGGGATCCCCCGCGATTTGGGCCGGGTGCGGTCGGGCCGGTAAGGTTCGTGCTCGGGTCACCGTCCGAAGGCCGTCAGGCGCGCGGATCGGTGATACCCCCTTGGGGTATGGTGTAATTGGCAGCACGACTGATTCTGGTTCA
>CAYRLV010000805.1:0-1564 GCA_964425155.1 uncultured Ornithinicoccus sp.
GCCTGCTCGGCGACGTGCTCGAGTGCCTCACGCGCGAGATGCGGCGCATGGACCGGGGGCGGGCGCACCGACGGCGCGGCTCGCCCGTTCCTTCCCCGCACGCTAGGCGCCCGGCACCCCGCATACTTCATATGATGTGACCACAACTGGACGTTTCCGGTCGTTCTGTCCGAACTCTCCCCGCTCGGAGGTGCCCCGTGCCCGACCTGGCATCCCTCGTCGCCGAGCTCGGCGACGCCCTCGTCCCGTATGACGGAGGGCCGGCGCCCGCGACACCGGTCACCGGGGTGCACGTGAGCGAGCTGGTCGACCCGACGCCGTTCCTCGAGGGCGGTGAGCTGCTGCTCACCACCGGGATGCTGCTGGCCGGGCTCGGCGCGCCGACCCGCGCGTATGCCGCCCGGCTGCGTCGCCGGGGCATCGCCGGGTTGGGGCTCGGGCTGGGGCCGGTGCACGACGAGGTGCCCGCGGGCCTGCCGGAGGCGTGCGCGGCGGAGGGGCTGCCGCTGTTCCTCGTGCCGCCGGCCACGCCGTTCCTCAGCATCGCCCGGACCTACTGGGGTCTGCTGGCCCGCACCGGCGAGCAACGGCTGAGCGCGGCCCTCGGTGCGCACCGGGCCCTGGTGCGCGCGGCCGCGAGCGCCGACCCGACCCGCGCCGTGGTGCACACCCTCGCCGGCGCGGTGCAGGGCTGGGCCGCCCTGCTGTCCCGGGCCGGCGAGGTGGACGCGGTGTGGCCGGAGTCGTCCCGGGCGGTCGCCGAGCAGGCCGCCCTGGAGGTGGCCCGGCTGCGGATGGCCGGCCCGCACTCCTCCGCGACGTTCCCGGTCGGGGACGACGACGTGGTGCTGCACCCGCTCGCGGCGCGCGGTCGGGCGACCGGGTTCATCGCCACCGGGTGCCGCCGCCCGATGAGCCACGCCGACCGGCAGACGGTGCTCACCGCCAGCGCCCTGCTGGCCCTGCAGGCCGAGCAGCAGCACCGCGCCGACGCCGGCGCGCGGAGCCTGCGGGCGGGGGCCGTGCGGTTGCTGCTGTCGGGCGAGTCTCGCGCTGCCGCAACGTTGTTGGCCGGTGCAGACCTCGCCGATCTGCCGGCGTGGGTGCGGCTGCTCGCGGTCGACCTGGGACGGGAGGGGGACGAGGAGACGGTCGACGGTCTCGACCGGCTGCTGGCGCAGCCGGCCCGCCGTCGGTCGGGTCGGTCCGGGCACACCCTGCCGCCGCTCGTCCTGCCGCGCGGCGCCGGCCTGCTCGCGGTCGTCGGCGCCCCGCCCGCCGCGCAGGCGTTGCGCGACTGGCTCGGCGAGGTCGCGCCGCGCGGTCGGGCCATCGTGTCGGCCCGGGTGGCCCTCGACCAGGTGCCCCGCGTGGCACCCGCCCTGGACGACGCGCTGGAGGGGTTGGCGCCCGGCGCGGTGCAGGTGGCGGGCAGCCACGCCCCGGGCGCCGACCCGGACGGCACCGTCGACCTCACCCCGCTGCTCGACTACCGGCGCAGCGACCTCACCGGCGCGGTCACCGCATACCTGCGCTGCCGCGGGAGGTGGGAGGACGCGGCGCG
>CAYRLV010000806.1:0-1561 GCA_964425155.1 uncultured Ornithinicoccus sp.
GGGGGGGGGGGGGGGGGGGGGTGGGGGCTTGCTCGGTGATGTGGGCGGCGAGGTGGGCGCGTGAGCGCAGTCCGAGGCGCTGTCGGGCGTTGGCCACGTGGCTTTCGATGGTGCGTGGGGAGAGGACCAGCAGGTCGGCGATCTGCCGGTCGGTGTAGCCGTGGGCGACGAGTGTTGCCACGCGGCGTTCTGTCAGCGTCAGTTCCTGGCGTGCCTGGTGCTGCAGGGTGTCGACGAAGGTGCGGAGCATGGGTGCGGGTTGTTCGGGTCGGGTGACCAGGAGGATCGGGACGGGTGGCAGGTCGGTGACGAGCCGGGTGGCCAGGCCGGGTCGGCGGCCCCAGCCGTCGGGTGCCAGTCCGATGACGCGGCCGCTGGCGATGGCCAGGAGTGCGTCGAGTTCGCAGTGGCTGCGTCCGTGGTAGGTCGGCTCGTGGCCGCGTTCTTCGAGGTTTAGCCAGTAGGAGCGCCAGCTGGGCAACACGTCGTCGGGTCGGCGGAAGGTCGGCAGGTCGATGATGTCTTCGAGCCGGAGCACGGGCTGGCGTGCCAGGGGATGGTCCGCGGGCAGCACGGCGTACCTCTCGCGCAGGACGAGTGTCGATGTTTGCAGGCCCGGGAAGTCGACCGGGCCGACCAGGATCAGGGCGTCGAGGTCGCCGTCGCGGACCGCGGCGAAGTCCTTGGGCGCCCCCCAGGAGTGGGCGAGGGTGAGGTTGACGTGAGGGGACCGGCGCAGGAGGGTATTGACGGCCAAGGCCAAGCTGTTGGGGACCGCGGCGGGCATCACGGCGATCCTGAGACGTGCGTCCGGCCTCATCTGCCCCATCTTTCCACGCTGGCGGGGCCTGAAGCGCGGGTCGGTTGGCACAGCGGCGAATCGTGACCAGTCAGAGGTTCGGTACTTTCCCGGATGCCGCGCGGGAGGTCGAGAGGCCAAGGTTGATGGCCCAGGTCGGCAGCCCCGGCAACGACGCTCACCGTCATCAGGGAGGCAGCGAAATGTCCCTCACCGACTCGCCGCTGCGGCTTGACGACCTCAAGACCGCCCATCGCGCGATGTGGAGCTCGGGCGACTACCCCACTGTCGCCGACACGGTCATCCCGTTGCTCGGCGAGGTGCTGGTCGACGCCTGCGCTCCGTCGTCGGGCGAGACCGTGCTCGACCTGGCCTGCGGGTCTGGCAACGCCTCCTTGCCGGCGGCCAGGCGGGGCGCCGCTGTCACCGGGGTCGACCTGAGCGACTGCCTGCTGGCGACCTGCGCCCGGCGCGCCGAAGCCGAGGGGCTTGAGGTGACCTGTGTGCCCGCGGACGTGGAGGACCTGCCGTTCGCGGACTCCGCCTTCGACACGGTGCTTTCCTGCGTGGGGGTGATGTTCGCCCCGCACCACCAGCGGGCCGCGGACGAACTGCTTCGGGTGTGCCGTCCCGGGGGCACCGTGGGCCTGCTCAGCTGGACCGGGGAAGGATTCATCGGGCAGCTGCTCGCGGCGATGCGCCCGTTTGTCCCCGCGCCACCGCCGGGCGCACAGCCCCCCGTCCGGTGGGCCGACCCCGAGC
>CAYRLV010000807.1:0-1558 GCA_964425155.1 uncultured Ornithinicoccus sp.
ACCAGCTTGCGGCCGTCCGCGTTGGTGACGTAGCCGGACAGGGCCGACACGCTGGTCAGCGAACCGGTCTTGCCGTGCAGGTTGTCGGCCGCGGGCGTGTCCTGCATCCGGTTGCGCAGGGTGCCGCCGACGAACCGCTCGGGGTTGCCGGCGATCGGCAGCGCGTCGTACCACGTGTCGAACCACGGTTCGTCCTGCGCGGCGATCAGGGCATCGGTCACCGTGCGGGCCGAGACCAGGTCGAGCCGGGACAGGCCCGAGCCGTCGCGCAGCCGCATGCTCGACGTGTCGACGCCGTCCGCTGCGAGGTAGTCGTCGATCGCCTGCGTGCCGGCGGGCCACGTCCCCTCGCCGGACTCCAACCGGCCCATCGCCTTGGTCAGGTCCTCGGCGTGCATGTTGTTGGACAACTTGAGGAAGGGAATCATCAGGTCCGACAACGTCATCGACTGGTGCCGGGCCAGGACGTTCGCGCCGTCCGGAGCGGTGCCCTCGGTGACGTGCCCCTTGAGGCGGATCCCCTCGTGCCGCAGCGCGCGGCGGAAGACGTCCGCGGCATACGTCGTGGGGTCGGGCACGGTGACCCAGTGCTGGCTCATGTCGGCGTCGGCGGGGATGCTGCCGCTGACCGTCACGACGTCGCTGCCGTGTGCCCTGTGCACGTCGATCGAGGAGTCGGATCCCGTCGGGCCGGTCGTGAGGTGGTTGACCAGCCGGACCGCGTTGGTCCGGGGCACGAGTGCCAGCTCAGCCGGCGAGCCGGCGTGCTGTCCCGGCGAGGTCTGCACGATCACCGTCCCGGAGTCGTAGTCGGTGTTGGGTGCCAGCGTCAGCCCCGAGGTCGCGGCTGAGTAGTAGTAGCTCTCGTCGTCCCACGACCAGCCGTTGCCCAGCGGGTCGTCGTCGAAGTAACTGTCGTCGGCGACCAGGTCGCCGAGCACCTGACGGACCCCGTCCTTGCGCAACTGACGAGCGAGGCCGGCGTAGTCCTCCTGCAGCAACGTCGGGTCGCCGCCACCCACCAGGTAGAGATCGCCGCGGAGCGTGCCGTGCCGGGGCACGCGGTTGGACTCCACCTTGGTGGTGAACCGGGAGTCCGGGCCGAGCAGGCCCATCGCCGCGCTCGAGGTGAGGAGCTTGGCGTTGGACGCGGGGTTGAGGCGGCGGTCCGGATCGCGCTGGTAGAGCACCTCGCCGGTCTCCGCGTCCCGCACCAGCACCGAGACGCTCGCGTTGTCGAGCCGGGGGTTGTCGAGGATGGCGTCGAGCGCGCTGTCGAGCGGGTCGTCGGCCGACGCCTGCACGGCCGCGACCGAGTCAGCTGCCGCGGGCGGTGGAGCACCACTGGGTAGCTGGGTCACCCCGGTCACCGTGAGGGTCGCCGACACGAGGGCGACGAGCGGGCTGGCGGTTCGCGTGCGCATAAATGTTCCGTCCTTCCGGCTCGAGAGGCCAGAATCCTACGCGCCTGCCGAGGCCCGAGGGGGTCCGCGAGGTCACCGATTGCGAAGTTGCTGGCGATCCGCGCACTCGGCATCCCGGTTCCCCAGCAACTTCC
>CAYRLV010000808.1:0-1552 GCA_964425155.1 uncultured Ornithinicoccus sp.
ATGATCTCCTTCTCGGGGTCCTTCGGGTCGTGGCCCACCATCGGGGGCACGTCGACCGGCGAGGGCAGGTAGGCGACGACCGCGTCGAGCATCGGCTGGATGCCCTTGTTCTTGAACGCGGTGCCGCACATCACCGGATAGGCCTGCGAGGTGATGGTCAGCTGCCGGATGCCGCGCTGGAGCTCCTCGACGGTCAGCTCCTCGCCACCGAGGTACTTCTCCATCAGCTCGTCGTCGGACTCGGCGACCTGCTCCACGAGCTTCTCGTGGTACTCGTCCGCCTTGGCCTGCAGCTCGGCCGGGATCTCCTCGACCTCGTAGTCCTCGCCCTTCTTGGTCTCACCGCGCCAGGTCAGGGCCCGCATCTGGATCAGGTCGATGACCCCGATGAAGTCGTTCTCGGAGCCGATCGGCAGCTGGATCACCAGCGGGGTCGCGCCCAGCCGGTCGATGATCGTCTGCACGGTGAAGTAGAAGTCGGCCCCGAGCTTGTCCATCTTGTTGACGAAGCAGATGCGCGGCACGTTGTAGGTGTCGGCCTGCCGCCACACGGTCTCGGACTGCGGCTCGACGCCCTCCTTGCCGTCGAACACGGCGACCGCGCCGTCGAGGACGCGCAGCGACCGCTCGACCTCGACGGTGAAGTCGACGTGGCCGGGGGTGTCGATGATGTTGATCTGGTTGTCTTTCCAGAAGGTCGTCGTCGCGGCCGACGTGATCGTGATGCCGCGCTCCTGCTCCTGCTCCATCCAGTCCATCGTCGACGCGCCGTCGTGCGTCTCGCCGATCTTGTAGTTCATCCCGGTGTAGAACAGGATCCGCTCGGTGGTCGTCGTCTTGCCGGCATCGATGTGCGCCATGATGCCGATGTTGCGGACCTTGGTGAGGTCCGTGAGGACGTCGAGTGCCACGGTGTCTTTCTCGTCTCGTCTCGTGAGGTGGGTGCTCGGTGCGAACGGGGGCGGCCGGCGATCCCGGCTGCTGCTCCCCCACCCGCGGTGGTCCATCCCGGGCCACGGTCGCGGCCCGGGTGGACGGGATTACCAGCGGTAGTGCGCGAAGGCCTTGTTGGACTCGGCCATCTTGTGGGTGTCCTCGCGGCGCTTGACCGCGGCACCCAGGCCGTTGCTGGCGTCCAGGATCTCGTTCATCAGCCGCTCGGTCATCGTCTTCTCGCGACGCTGCCGGGCGTAGCCGACCATCCAGCGCAGGGCCAAGGTGGTGGAGCGACCGGGCTTGACCTCGACCGGGACCTGGTAGGTCGCACCACCGACACGGCGGCTCTTGACCTCCAGCGACGGCTTGATGTTGTCGAGCGCGCGCTTGAGGGTGACCACCGGGTCGGTGCCGGTCTTGGCCTTGCAGCCCTCGAGGGCGCCGTAGACGATCCGCTCGGCGATGGACTTCTTGCCGTCCAGCAGGATCTTGTTGACCAGCTGCGTCACCAGCGGCGACCCGTAGACCGGGTCGACGACGAGCGCGCGCTTCGGGGCGGGGCCCTTGCGAGGCATTACTTCTCCTTCTTCGCGCCGTAGCGGCTGCGGGCCTGCTT
>CAYRLV010000809.1:0-1551 GCA_964425155.1 uncultured Ornithinicoccus sp.
CACTCGCGCCCGAGGGAGGGCCGTCGCTCGGCGCCTTGCCCGACGTTCCGGTTGAGTCCAGCTCGGTGGCGCTGGCTGCGTCCACGGTCGGGGCGGCGGCGGACTGGTCGAGCCCGGCGTCCTGCGCCTGCTCCGCCTCGGCGGCTCGAGCGAGCTCGGCCCGCTCCGCGGCCGCGGCCTGCATCCCCGACTGCGAGCGCAGCTCGATCCGCGGCAACAGCAGCAGCACCAGGAAGCCCAGCACCACCACGCAGGCGCCGATCAGGAACACCAGGTCCATCGCGTCCGAGAAGCCCACCCGGAACGGGTGCGCGACCACGTCCGGCAGCTTGCCCAGCACCGAGGAGTCGTTGAGGATCCCGGTGCCGCCCGCGCCGTGGCCGCCGGTCTGCTGGGCCTCGGTCAGCGCCTTCACGAAACCGGCGGTCTGCGGGTCCTGCATCAGCTGCGGGTCGCGCAGCGCCTGCTGGAACGCGGGCGTCGGGGCCGCCTGCTGCAGCGCCGACTGGATCTTGGGGCCGGC
This sequence comes from uncultured Ornithinicoccus sp., assembly GCA_964425155.1. GTDB lineage: Bacteria > Actinomycetota > Actinomycetes > Actinomycetales > Dermatophilaceae > Segeticoccus. The sequence goes on from CAYRLV010000809.1 coordinate 524, forward strand.
CGAGCTGAACAGGATGGACAGGAAGATCGCGACGCCGAGCGTGCCGCCCATCTGCCGGAAGAACGTCGCGGAGCTGGTGGCCATGCCGATCTCGCGCGGCGGCACGGCGTTCTGCACGATCAGGGTGAGCGGCTGCATCGTGTTGCCGAGGCCGAGCCCGAAGACGAGCATGAACGCCATCACCACGACGAGCGACGTGTCGGCGCGCACCCGCCAGAGCAGCAGCAGACCGACCACCATGATCGCGGCACCGAGGATCGGGAAGATCCGCACCTTGCCGGTGCGCGAGATCAGTTGGCCGGAGATGATCGAGCTGATCATGATGCCGAGCACCAGTGGCAGCATCATGAATCCGGACGACATGGGGGTCGCCTCGTGCACGATCTGCAGGTAGAGCGGGATCGACATGATGCCGCCGAACATCCCCAGCCCCACGATCACGCTGCCGACGATGGTGATCGTGATGGCGCGGTTGTTGAAGATCCGCAACGGGATCAGCGCCTCGGCGCCCATCCGGTGCTCGGCCAGGACGAACAGGCCGATGCCGACGGCCCCGACGACGTAGCAGACCAACGCGGTCGCGGACCCCCAGCCCCAGCTCCGCCCCTGCTCGGCCACGGTCAACAGCGGCACCAGCGCGATGATCAGCGACGCGGCGCCCCACCAGTCGATCCGGTGGTCGTGGCGCACGTGGTGCAGGTGCAGCGTCCTGGACACGACGGCGAGCGCGGCGATGCCGATCGGCACGTTGACCAGGAAGACCCAGCGCCAGCCGGTGATGCCCAGGATCGACGAGGACCCGGCGAAGAAGCCGCCGACGATCGGGCCGAGCACGCTCGAGGTGCCGAACACGGCGAGGAAGTAGCCCTGGTACTTCGCCCGCTCACGCGGCGACACGATGTCGCCGATGATGGCCAGCGCCAACGACATCAGTCCGCCGGCGCCGATGCCCTGGAGGGCCCGGAACCCGGCGAGCATGTACATCGAGGTGGCGAAGGAGCACAGCGCCGACCCGACGATGAAGATGC
>CAYRLV010000810.1:0-1546 GCA_964425155.1 uncultured Ornithinicoccus sp.
CCGTGCCGTGGTGTGGCCCGGGGCGGACGGCAGTGTCGTCGTGCCCTCGAGCCTGACGGCCATCTTCGAGCAGCCCCTCGGGCTCCAGCCTCCACTGCGTGAGCAGCTCGTCGCCGTGACGGTCGACCAGATGCGGCGCATCCAGACGGCGATCGGTCTCGGGCAGGGCACTCGCCGCGCGGAGGTCATCGATTCCCTGGTGCAGCACCTGGGGCAGCCCGAGGTCGTGCGGGACCTCGTCGCCACCGCCCCGGCCGAGGTCCGCACGGAGCTCGAGCGGCAGGCTCGGGCGGGCACCGACGTGGACGACGACCTGCTCTACGACGCCCAGCACTACCAGGTGCGGCAGGCGACAGCAGGTTGGGCCTGCGAGCGCGGACTGCTCATCGGTAGCCAGTGGTCCTACTCCTGGTCGATGCCGGCAGAAGTTGCCCTGGCCCTGCGAGGACCGAACTTCCGCGCGCCGTTCGACCCCCGGCCGCCGGAGCTGCCGACCGGGTCCGTCGAACCACGTCAGGTGGAGTCCGAGTCGACCGCAGCCGCAACCGCGTTCGCGAACGATGCGCTCACCGTGCTCGACCACGTCGCGCGCAAGCCCCTGGCGACCATCAAGTCGGGCGCCGTGGGCGTGCGAGAGCTGAAGCGCGTGGCCAAGGCCACCGGGTCGGAGGAGACGGCGACCCGCTTGGTGCTCGAACTCGCGGCCGCCTCCGGCCTGCTCGACCAGCCACACGACCAGATCGAGGTCTCCGCCGAGTTCGAGCGGTGGCGCGCGCTGGAGCCCGGCCTCCGGTTCACTGCCCTGCTCACCGGCTGGTGGCACCTGCCCTTCACGCCGACGGAGGACCGCGACGAGGACGGCAAGACCCGACCGGTTCTGGCCGCGATACCCCCGTGCACCCGCTGCTGGACGACCCGGGCCGGGTTGCTGGAGTTGGCGTCCGAGTGTGGCGAGGGCGAGGCCGCGACACCGGTCGCCTACGCCGAGTCGATCAGTTGGCACCGCCCCCTGGCCCACGCCCTGCCCGAGGACGCTCTTCCGCTCGGCCCGCTCTGGCGCGAGGCGGAGCTGCTCGGGCTGATGGCCGGTGGCGCCGCCAGCCGTCTCGGGCGGCTCCTCGTCGAGGGCGACGAGGCTGCGCTGGGCGAGCACGCGTCATACCTGCTGCCGGACAGCAGTGACCAAGCGACCTTCGGCGCCGACCTGACCGCGATGGTGGTCGGTGCCCCGTCGTCGCACGTGAGCGCGGTGCTGGACTCGGCCGCGGACCGGGAGGGCCGCGGCGGGGCCGTGATCTGGCGGATCTCCCCCGCCAGCATCCGCCGCGCGCTGGACGGCGGCGCCACGCCGGAGGGCCTGCAGGATTCGCTCGCGGCGATCGCGTCCGGGGAGCTCCCGCAACCGTTGCGCTACCTCATCGCTGACGTCGGCCGCCGGCACGGTGTGCTGCGGATCGCCCCGGCCGTCTCGATGATCCGCAGCGACGACTCCGCCCTGCTGGCCGAGGTCGCTGCCGACCGCAAGCTGAAGAAGCTGGGGCTGCAA
>CAYRLV010000811.1:0-1542 GCA_964425155.1 uncultured Ornithinicoccus sp.
GATCCTCCAACGGTCGTCAGGGTCCTGCAAACGGCCACACCTCAACCGTCGCGGGCTGGCACTACCCCTGAAGGTAGGTTGCGAGATTCGCCAGTGACGAGGCGAGCCCGGCAGAGTGGTCCTCGGCGGAGATGCCGACCGGGACGTCGTCGGCGCGGATGTCGACGCGGGTCCCGGAGTCGGCGGCGGTGAACTGCCAAGTCATCGTCATGGTGCCGGCGTAGGCGGCGTCGTCAGAAACGAAGTCGACGGCTTGCACAACCCGCACGCCGGGACAACCTCGACAAAGCGAGCGCGACGATGTCCGAGTCCGCAGTTGCCTTGCCCGGTGCGGCTGAGGCGTCGGCGTAGGTCAGCACGAGCCGGTACGACCCTCCTGCGCGCGCGTCAAAGCGCTCGAAGTTACCACTCATCCCTCGGGCGGGGCGGAGATGAACCGCGAAGCCGTGTCTGTACGCGACATGGCGTGCCCCTATCGCCGCCGCTACGCACGACTTCCCGGAGCGCGTTCCGTAGCCCGATTGCCCTGGCGAACGCATCGGTGCCTGTGTCGAATGCGGCGGGTCAGGGGTGAGCGCGGTCCTGGTGGTCGTGCATGGACCCCCACGCGTCGTGCACCGCTGTGAGTGTCGGTCGGGGTCCTAGGTCGACTGTCGGTCCCTCCTGCCAGTGGTCAAGGCTGAACGTTCCACCTGCCGCGGCAAGGACGTTGCCGGAGGTGGACATGGCGGGAGAAGCCAACATCGCCGCCCCTGGAGCGACCGAGTCCGTGGTCAGGTGCGGGGCGTCACGAACGAGGACCCGGGTGGCCGCGGCGGGAGAGATCGCGTTGATCTGGATGTCTTCGTCCATCACTCCCGCCTTGAACCCGATCATCAGCCCGTACACCGCCATCTTGGCCGCGGAGTAGGCGACCAGACCCGGGACTGCGTCCTGCAAGCGCGCGGCGCGACCGGAGACGGTCAACACGATCCTGCCGTAGCGCTGTGCCCGCATCACGGGTAGGGCGGCTCGAATCAGCCGGAATCCGCTGTCGGCGTTGACCGCCATGGTGTGACGCCAGATCTCGTCGCTGGGGCGGTCCGGGTCCTCCCACCGGACGACGCCGGCGTTGTGCACCAGGACGTCGAGCCGGCCGAACTGGTCCACAGCCTCGGCGACCAGTTCCTCGCATGCACCGTCATCGAGCAAGTTGACCGACGAGGACCCGGCGTAGCCACCTTCGGCTCGGATGCGGTCGGCGACGGAGGCGGCAAGCATCTGGTCACCGCCGGAGCCGTCCTTGTCCACGCCCGCGTCATGGACGACGACCCGGGCGCCCAAGCGAGCCAACAGGCGGGCGTAGCTCTCCCCCAACCCCCGTCCGGAGCCGGTCACCACCGCCACCTGGCCGTCGAACCGCAGGGCCTCGCCCATCATGCCCTCCTACCGAATGTCCAGCCGCGTGTCTTGGGCAGTGGCCGTGCCCGCGGTGTAAATGAGCATCGCACAGTGACCACCATCAACGACGACGGGTGCGACGCGCGATCCCGAAGGACCAAC
>CAYRLV010000812.1:0-1541 GCA_964425155.1 uncultured Ornithinicoccus sp.
GACGACAGCGCCCCACGTGCCTACCTGTTCGACGCGTCACTGGTGGAGACCGCGTGGGGCGCCCTGGACATCGCCGAGCACCGACCGGAGGTGGTGCTCGTCGTGGACGCGGAGGGCCTGGGCGTCACCGGGCCGGCGCACGGGTCCTACGACGACTTGTGGGAGCGCGGACACCGTCCGCCACCGTGGCCGCACGGGGCGGCCTACGACGAAACCACCCGGCTCTACACGTCGGGCACGACCGGACACCCGAAAGGTGTCTCGCTCAACGCGGTGACGGAGGTCCTGACGGCCCACGACGTGATCATGCACTTCCCGCTGTCCCCCGAGGACAAGACCCTGAACATGACGCCCTGGTTCCACCGGGGAGGGCTGTATGCCGGCGGGCCGAGCCCGGTGTTCTACGTCGGCGCCGAGTCGGTCTCGCTGCGACACTTCGACGCGGCCACCGTGCTCGACCTGGTGGCCGACCAGGGGCTGACCTTCCTCATCGGCGCCCCCACGAATCTGGCGATGCTGGCCACGGAGCAGGAGCGAAGGCCCCGCGACCTGGCCAGTCTGCGCGGCATCGTCGCGATGGGGGCCCCGCTGGAGAGGGCCGCCTGCCTGCGCTACCAGGACGTCCTCACCCCTCACATCTTCAACGGCTACGGCACCACGGAGGCGTTCTGGAACACGCTGCTGCGCCCCGGTGACCTGCCCGAGCACGCCGGCAGCGCGGGACGGGCCTGCACTGACGACGACGTGGCCGTGGTCCGGCTCCACCCCGACCGGTTGGCCGCGCCCGGCGAGCTCGCCGCGCGAGATGGCGCCGAGGTGGGCGAGGTCATCGTCCGGTCCATGAAAGCCGGCCAGTCCTACGTCGGCGAGCAGACCGACCAACGGGGCAACTACCGCGACGGTTGGCTCTACATCGGTGACCTGGCGACCTGGGACGCCGAGGAATACATCACGATCATCGGCCGCAAGGACGACATGATCATCTCCGGCGGTGAGAACGTCTACCCGGTTCAAGTCGAGGAAGCCCTCAATTCCTGCCCCGCAGTGACTGATTCGATCGTGGTCGGTCTGCCGGACGAGCAGTGGGGTGAGCGCGTCGTGGCCTACGTGGTCCGGGCCAGCCCGGCGGCCACCGTGCGCGACCTCGACCGGTTCTGTCGTGCGCACCCGCTGCTGGCGCAGTACAAGCGGCCACGCGCCTACCGGTTCGTGCCCGAGCTGCCGATGACCGCGACGGGCAAGAAGATGCATTACCTGCTGCGGGAGCAGGCGATCAAGGACGAGGCGGAGGGCCTGTTCGAGTGGCCCGAGCCCTGAACCTGCCGGGCACGGCATGTCACACGGGGTTCACACGAGCACGGCAGATCTCACGCAGACGTAACACAAGTGGCCACGTGACGTAACAGGCGCCGTCGATGCTGCCGCCATGGACATCAACAGTGGCGACACCGCCTGGGTCCTCGTCAGCGCCGCCATGGTGCTGCTCATGACCCCCGGTCTCGCCCTCTTCTACGGCGGCATGGTGCGGGCCAAGAGCGTCC
>CAYRLV010000813.1:0-1541 GCA_964425155.1 uncultured Ornithinicoccus sp.
CCGAGGGCATCGCGGTCAAGGACAGCGCGGAGTTCTTCACCTACGCCCAGCAGGCCGGCACCACCCGCCTGATCGGGCCGAACTGCCCCGGTCTGATCAGCCCCGGCAAGTCCAACGCGGGCATCATCCCGGCGAACATCGCCGAGGCCGGTCGGGTCGGCCTGGTCTCCAAGTCGGGCACGCTGACCTACCAGATGATGTATGAACTGCGGGAGTTCGGCTTCTCCACCGCCGTCGGCATCGGCGGCGACCCGGTCATCGGCACCACGCACATCGACGCGCTCGAGGCCTTCCAGGCCGACGACGAGACCGACGCGATCGTCATGATCGGTGAGATCGGTGGCGACGCGGAGGAGCGCGCCGCCGACTACATCAAGGAGCACGTCACCAAGCCGGTGGTCGGCTACGTCGCCGGCTTCACCGCGCCCGAGGGCAAGACGATGGGCCACGCCGGCGCCATCGTGTCCGGCTCGTCCGGCACCGCCGCGGCGAAGAAGGAGGCCCTCGAGGCCGCCGGGGTCAAGGTCGGCAAGACGCCGTCCGAGACCGCGCAGCTGATGAAGGACATCATGCAGGGGCTCGCGAAGTAGACGCTCACCGCCACGCACCACGGGGCCCCGGTCGACGCACGTCACCGGGGCCCCGCGGCGTTCGGCGGGTCCGAGGACGGGTTCGTCAGCGGTCGCGCCCGCCCGCCGCGCGGCCGAGGCGCGGACGGGAACCAGCGTCGGTATGCAGCGTGTCCAGCAGGTCGTGCAGCCGCCCCACGCTCTCGGGCCGGAGGGAGTAGCAGATCTGGGTGCCGCGCCGCCTCGTGCGCACCAGCCCGGCTTCACGCAGCACCTTGAGGTGCTGGCTGATCGTGGGCTGGGTCACGGCGAACACGTCGGTGAAGTCGCACGCGCACGTCTCGGGCTCCCGGGCCAGGCGTTGCACGATGCCCAGCCGCACCGGATGGGCCAGGGCGCGCAGCAGGTCGACCTCGGTGACCCCGCGGGGTCCGTCGCCGACGCTCGTGGCGGGCGTGCTCGTCATACTCACCACGCCATCATATCGGGACCAGCAAATATAGTTTGATCACTATTTAGCCGCGTGCCTATTCTCGGCACCACGACGAGGAAGGGACGCGACCATGACGATCGACCAACCCCCAGCGGCGGACCCGACCGGCGTGCTGGACGAGGCCTACGGGCGCCTGCACGGCACCGGTCCCGAGTTCGGCCAGCGGCTGTCCAACCACGGACCGATGGCCACCGAGGCCCTGGTCCGGATGGGGCGGGGGGAACGGGTGCACGCCTGGCTGGACCGCTACCTGGACCGGCTCGAGGACCTGCCCCGCGGGACGGCGCCGCTCGCGGCCGACGAGTGGCGCGAGGCGCTGGGCGTGGGAGAGCGCACCGGTGACTGGCTGCACTTCTTCGCCGTCGAGACGCAGCGCACGCCGTGGCGCGAACTGCTGGCCACCTGGTGGCCGCGGTTGCTGCCAGGCATCGCCGCCGGCGCCACGCACGGTGTGATCCGGACCGGGCACGCGGTGCGTG
>CAYRLV010000814.1:0-1534 GCA_964425155.1 uncultured Ornithinicoccus sp.
ATGATCGACACCTTCCGCCCGCTCGAGCTCGGCGAGGGCGGCCGGGCGGTCGACGACGGCAAGTACGCCTGGTCGTGGGTCGGCGGCAAGCGGGGCGGCGGCGAGCGCGGCGGCGGCGAGCGCGGCGACCAGACCGGCGGCGAGGGCGAGATCTTCACCACCAGCTGACGTGCTCACGCCCGTCCGCTTTGCTCACCTCAGGCCGCTGCCGAGCCCCCGCCGAGCGGCCCCGGGTGAGCAAAGCGGCCGACGGTGAGCACGGTGGGCTTCCGGATGGGGCGGCCGACTGGGATACTGCCGACCCCTGCCCCCTCTCACCCTGGAGCACTCGATGGTCGATGCCCACTGGCACACCCGCCTTCTCGACACCCAGACCTCCCGCCGCCAGCTGCTGGCCATGGCCGCCGTCGGCGCCGCGGGGGTGACGGTCGCCTCGGCGACCCGCAGCGATGCCGCGCCGCCGCCGGACAAGCACACCTACCGGTTGACGGTGCTGGGCACGACCGACACCCACGGCCACGTCTACAACTGGGACTACTTCAAGGACGCGGAGTATGACGACTCCGCCCACAACGACGTCGGCCTCGCCAAGATCAGCACGCTGGTCGCGGCGATGCGCAAGGAGCGCGGCGAGCGCAACTGTCTGATGCTCGACGCGGGTGACACCATCCAGGGCACGCCGCTGGCCTACTACTACGCCAAGATCGACCCGATCACCGGGGGCGCCAAACACCCGATGGCGTTGGCGATGAACCAGATCGGCTACGACGCCGCGGCGCTGGGCAACCACGAGTTCAACTACGGCATGGACACGTTGCGCACCTTCGAGAGCCAGCTGGACTTCCCGCTGCTCGGCGCCAACGCGGTGGACTGGGACAGCGGGGAACCCGTCTTCGAGCCCTACATCATCCGCAGGGTGAAGCCGGCCCACGACAAGCCGATCCGGGTCGGCATCCTCGGGCTGGTGACCCCCGGTGTGGCGATCTGGGACAAGCACAACGTCGAGGGCAAGGTCCGGTTCAACGGGATCGTCGAGCAGGCGGCACACTTCGTGCCGCAGATGAAGGCCGACGGCGCCGACGTGGTCATCGTGTCCTGCCACTCCGGGCCGGATCCGTCCAGCTCGTATGGCGACGCGATCCCCTACCCGGAGAACGCCAGCACCCAGCTCGCTCAGGAAGTGCCGGACGTGGACGCCATCCTCGTCGGGCACGCGCACCTCGAGGTGCCGGAGCGGTTCGTCACGAACAAGCAGACGGGCAAGCAGGTCCTCCTGTCCGAGCCGCTCAAGTGGGGGATGCGCCTCACCGTGATGGACCTCGACCTGCGCAAGGTGCGCGGCCAGTGGCAGGTCGACTCGGCGCACTCGCACCTGCTCAACGCCAACACCGTTCCGGAGGACCCGACGATCGCCTCGATGCTGCGCGGCGACCAGGAGGACGTGCGCGGCTACGTCAACTCGGTCATCGGCACCTGCCTGGAGGCGATGTCGGCCGGCACCTCGCGCTACGAGGACACGGCCGCGATGGACTTC
>CAYRLV010000815.1:0-1533 GCA_964425155.1 uncultured Ornithinicoccus sp.
CGCGGGCTTCTACTTCTGGTGGCCGAAGCTGACCGGGAAGATGCTGGACGAGAAGCTGGGCAAGATCCACTTCTGGATGCTGTTCTTCGGCTTCCACATCACCTTCCTCATCCAGCACTGGCTCGGCGTGATCGGCATGCCGCGTCGTTACGCCGACTACATGCCCGAGGACGGGTTCACCTGGGCCAACCAGGTCTCCTCCGCGGGCGCCTTCCTGCTCGGCGCCTCGATGATCCCGTTCATGTACAACGTCTGGAAGACCTGGCGCAGCGCGCCGAAGGTCGAGACCGACGACCCCTGGGGTTACGGCGGTTCGCTGGAGTGGGCGACGTCCTGCCCACCGCCGCGGCACAACTTCGACTCCATCCCGCGGATCCGCTCCGAGCGCCCCGCGTTCGACCTGCACCATCCGGAGGTCGGCACGATGGAGAGCGCCGCACCGGACCGGGGTGTGGTGGAGGAACTGCTCGGCGGCCCGGAGAGCGGCACGGAGTCCGTGCAGGGTGACAAGCGAGAGGACCGCTGACCATGCGGGTGGAATACAAGTTCTTCGCCATCCTGGCGGTGTTCTTCATCATCGTCGGCACGATCTACGGCATCGCCACCGACTGGCTGGAGCCGGTCGGTCCGGTGGGGCTCTACCTGTGCACCGGGCTGTGTGCCATGATCGCGGGCTTCCTGTGGTGGACCGGGCGCAAGCTGGACGAGCGGCCCGAGGACAACCTCGAGGGCGAGATCTCCGACCTCGACGGTGAGTACGGCTTCTTCAGCCCGCACAGCTGGTGGCCGCTGGCGGTGGCCGCAGCCGCGGCGATCGTCTTCCTCGGTCTGGCGGTCGGCTGGTGGCTGGTCTTCATCGGCGCGCCCCTGGTGGCGCTGGCCACCACCGGGTGGGTGTTCGAGTACTTCCGCGGCAACACCGCCATCTGACCCGGTCCGCCGTCCGGACGCTCATCCCAGCGCCACCATGCCCGAGTTGCCACCTCCCGGCACCACCCTTGACCGGGTGACTGCCCGAGTCCTTCCGGTGGCCTCGTCGGGGCGCGTCCTGCTCCTGCACGGCTGGGAGCCGAACACGCCCGAGCGAACCTTCTGGTTCACGATCGGCGGCGCGCTGGAGGACGGGGAGACAGCGGCGCAGGCGGCCGTCCGGGAGCTGGGTGAGGAGGTCGGCATCACGGTCGACTCCGCCTCGCTGGGTCGACCCCTGGGCACCTGGCAGAACGCCTTCACGTGGGGTGACTGGCAGATCCGGCAGCAGGAGACCTGGTATGCGGTGCCCGTCGGCGAGGTCGAAATCAGCCTGGCCGGGCTGGACTCCTTGGAGCGGGACACCATCGACCGTGCCGGGTGGTGGACCCCGGACGAGCTGGATGCCGACGGCACTGCCGTCATCCCCGAGCTGACGGCTCGGATGCGCGCTGCGCTGAGCGTCGTGCTCCCCGGCTGAACCAGCGACGCCACGCGTCAGTCCCACCCCAGCTCGTGCAGCCGTGCGTCGCTGATCCCGAAGTGGTGCGCGATCTCGTGCAC
>CAYRLV010000816.1:0-1532 GCA_964425155.1 uncultured Ornithinicoccus sp.
ACGGTGCGCTCCGGCTGTACCGATCGGGAGCCCAGGACGTCTCGTCCGGGCTCGACCCGGACGACTACCTCCGCTCGCTGATCCGTCGGTGACGGGCAGAGGGCGCCGTGGATCCGCAGACCACGCGTCGGCGTTCGGGCAGGTCGTCGACACAGCGGTCCAGGCGGGAGACTCGTGATGACCCGGGCCCGCAACTCGGGTGCCCGGTGCCCGCGTGGCACCCATGTCGACAGGAGCACTCATGGCCAGCACGGACGCACTCGTCATCGGAGCCGGGATCGTGGGATCCGGCACGGCACTGGAGCTCGCCCGCCACGGCTACCGCGTCACGGTCGTCGACAAGGCCGGTGGGCCGGGGATGGGGTCGACCAGCGCGTCGAGCGCGATCGTCCGGTTCAACTACTCGACCTGGGCCGGCATCGCGCTGTCCTGGGAGTCCCAGCACCGGTGGAAGGAATGGGGGACCTATCTCGGCCACCACGACCCGGACGGACTGGCGACGTTCCACCGCACCGGCATGCTGCTGATCGACGTCCCGGCGGTCAACCTGCCCCGGATGGCGGAGCACTTCGACGGCCTGGGCGTGCCCTACGAGCTGTGGGACGCGCAGACGGTGGCTGCCCGGGTCCCCGGGATCGACAACCGGTCCTTCTACCCACCCAAGCGGGTCGATTCCGAGGAGTTCTTCGAGGACCCGCACGGCACCGTCGGTGGGATCTTCACGCCCGACGCGGGATACATCGACGACCCGCGTCTGGCGGCCGCCAACCTGGCCGCCTCCGCCGCGCACCACGGGGCGTCGTTCGCGTTCCGCCGCCAGGTCACCGCGATCAGCCATGCCGACACGGTCTGGCGGGTCGAGGTCGACGGGACCGACCTGCTCGAGGCACCGGTCCTGGTCAACGCAGCGGGGCCGTGGTCGAGTGCGGTCAACGCCCTGGCCGGGGCCGACCAGGACTTCACCATCCGCGTCGCACCGTTGCGACAGGAAGTCCATCAGGTGCCCGCTCCCCCGACGCTCAGGTCGAATCCGGGCGCCTTCCTCGAGACGGGTGACATGGACCTCGGCATCTACACGCGGCCGGCGTCCGGCGGGCAGAACCTGCTGATCGGCGGCACCGAGCCGGAGTGCGACCCCCTGCAGTGGGTGGACGACCCCGACGACGTCAACCTCAACCCGACGGTCGAAGGCTTCGAGAGGCAGGTCCTGCGGGCCGCGCGACGCTTTCCCGACCTGACGATCCCCCATCGCCCCGTGGGCATCGCAGGGGTGTATGACGTCGCGCAGGACTGGACGCCCATCTACGACCGCACCGCTCTGCCGGGGTACTACGTCGCGATCGGCACGTCGGGCAACCAGTTCAAGAACGCCCCCGTCATCGGCGATCTAATGAGCCAGCTCATCGACCAGGTGGAGAACGGACGCGACCACGACTCCGACCCCGTCCAGTACACCTGCCGCGAGACCGGTCACACCGTGGACCTGGGCGTGTTCTCCCGCCGCCGGCCGGTCAATGCCGACTCCTCCGGCA
>CAYRLV010000817.1:0-1531 GCA_964425155.1 uncultured Ornithinicoccus sp.
GCCATCCAGTTCAGCGGCTTGTAGGAGCCGCCGTCGCTGTGCACGAGGACCGACCCGTCGGCCTTGACCATCAGCAGCCGGGTGGCCAGCGGCAGGTGGGCCTGCAGCCGTCCCTCGTAGTCCACGCTGCACCGGGCAATCACCACTCGCACGGGCGCCACCCTAACCGGCGTCCGCGCCCGTGCGAGACCCCCGGTGTGAGACCCCCGGTGTGAGCGGGGTCTCGGTCGTGGGGAGCCCGCTGTGGTCCGGGCCACGGAGTGGCTCTCCTAGGATGCGGTCATGTCTCGAGAGATCAGCACCGTCGGCGTGATCGGACTGGGCACCATGGGTGCCGGCATCGTGGAGGTCTTCGCCCGCACCGGCATCGACGTGGTCGCGGTCGAGAACACCCCGGAGGGCGCCGAGCGGGGCCACACGATCCTGCAGCAGTCGACCGACCGGGCCGTGTCCCGAGGCAAGCTGGCCACGGACGACCAGGCCGCGCTGCTGGGTCGGGTGCGTTTCACCAGCGAGTTCAACGACCTGGCCGAGTGCGACCTGGTCGTCGAGGCGGTGCCCGAGCACCTCGACCTCAAGCGGGAGATCTTCAGCGCGCTGGACGGCATCGTCAAGCCGGACGCCATCCTCGCGACCAACACCTCCAGCCTCTCGGTCACCGAGATCTCGGTGGCGACGCGCAACCCGCGCCGGGTCGTCGGCATGCACTTCTTCAACCCCGCGCCGGTGCTCAAGTTCGTCGAGGTGGTGCGCACCGTCGTCACCGAGGACGAGGTCGTCGAGAGCGTGACCGCGCTGGCCGAGCGGCTGGGCAAGCTGCCGGTCGTCATCGGTGACAAGGCGGGGTTCATCGCCAACGCCCTGCTGTTCGGCTACCTCAACCACGCCGTGTCGCTGTTCGAGGCCAAGTACGCCACCCGCGAGGACATCGACGCCGCGATGAAGCTGGGGTGCGGACTGCCGATGGGCCCACTGACGCTGATGGACCTCATCGGTCTCGACACCGCATACGAGATCCTCGACACGATGTACAAGCAGGGGCGCGACCGTCTCCACGCACCCAGCCCGATCCTCAAGCAGATGGTGACCGCGGGGCTCAAGGGGCGCAAGACCGGCCGGGGCTTCTACACCTACGACAAGCCCGGCAGCGGCAAGGTCGTCCCCGACGACCTGACCCCCGACCCCGACGCCGAGGCGCCGGCGGGACGCCCGGTGTCGTCGGTCGGTGTGGTCGGCTCCGGCGTCATGGCCACCGGGATCATCGAGGTGTGTGCCAAGGCGGGGTATGACGTCACGTTCGTCGCGCGGTCGGCGGCCAAGGTCGAGGCGGTCACCGCGGCGGTTGCCAAGAGCCTGGAGAAGGGGCTGCAGCGCGGCAAGGTGACCGAGGAGGAGCGGGACGCCGCGTTGGCCCGGATCACCGGCACCGCCAAGCTCGACGACCTGGCCACCGTCGACCTCGTCGTCGAGGCGGTGGTCGAGGACCTCGGGGTGAAGCAGGCGCTGTTCGAGAACCTCGACGAGATCTGCA
>CAYRLV010000818.1:0-1531 GCA_964425155.1 uncultured Ornithinicoccus sp.
CGTACGGCACCGACTTCGCGATCCGTGACCCGTTCGGCAACAACATCCGGATCGGCTCGCTGCACGCAGGCTGACCCGGCGCAGACATGCCGGTGTCCCCGCCCGTGGTGGGCGGGGTGCGGCGCGGGGTGGTCAGGGTTGCCAGCGGTAGGAGCCGTCGGGTTCGTCGACCGGGTGCAGGTCGCGGTCGTGGACGATCGTGTGGTGGCGGGGGCACAGCAGGTAGAGGTTGTCCAGGTCGGTGTCCCCGCCGCGGGACCACCACACGCCGTGATGGGCTTCGGACCATTGGGCCGGCATCGAGCAGCCTTGGTAGGTGCAGCCCTTCTGCGTCAACCACAACGCCTGCCGTTGTGCCGGGGTGGCCAGCCGAGCCCGCCGTCCCATGTCCAGCACTTCCCCGTTGCTGCCGAGGATGGTGGGGATCAGGTCGGCTTCGCAGGCGAGCCGTCGGATGGCGCGGACGCTGAGGGGTTCGCCGGTCATGGTGCAGCCGACTCCGCGTAGTTGGCCGGTCAGTTGTTCCCAGGAGATGGTGATGATGACTTTGGCGTTGCTGGTGGTCGGCGCCGCACCGGGTGAGGTCATCCCGCGCTGCACGATCGCCAGCAGCGCGTCGGACCGGCGTTGCTGCGGGCTGCGCGGGTCCGGGCCGTCGTCGTCCGGGACCGGCTTGGCCAGCGGCCCGATCGCGGCCCGCACGTAGGCGGCGGCTTCGGGGTCGAGCCGCCAAATGAACTCGGCCAGCCCGCCCGCGACGGTGCGCTCGGACAGGCCGCGGCCGCGGTGTTGCTTGGCTTCGAGGTCCTCGTTGTCCTGGTCCGGGGAGGCGCACTCGACCAGGTGCGCCAGCGCGAGCCGCAGCTGCCGGTCGGTGCCGGACGCGGCGATCGGTAGCACGATCTGTTCGTCCTCGACGTGCTGGTCGAAGGTCAAGAACGGCTCGATCCGTTCCATCGCCTTGATCACCCGGTCTGCTGCCCGCACCGACACGTCACCGGCGCGGACCGCGTCGGCCAGCGGGGCGTGCTTGGCCTCCCGGCACGCGGACGCGACCCGCACGGTCTGGTGGGCGGCCAGCGCGCCGAGGCTGGGGCAGTGCCCAGTCACCCAATCCGTGGCCGAGGAACACCGCTCGGTGTCGGGGGTTCCCCGGCCGGTGGCATCGCCGGTCACCTCGACCAGCAGCCGTTCGGTATCACGGCGTAGCTGGTCCAGTTGTTCGAGGACCTGGCCGAGCTCGGCGTCCTGCAGCGCCCAGGTCGGCTCGGTGACCGCCTTGCCCAACGCGGCCACCGCATCCCCCACGGCGCCGAGCACCGGCCGGGCGGGCTCGGCCGCCGGTGAGGGTGCCGGGTTGGTGTCGAACATGTGTCTAGTTTAGTCGTGGGTGCTGGCGTGGGCAAGGGCTATTGGGGTGAATCGTGTTGTTTTTCAGTTGGATTCGCTCCCGAGTTATCCACATCTCCACCAGGGAACGTCACGTTGTCCACAACCGACCCGGCCTCGAGCATCAGCCTGTGGACAACGT
>CAYRLV010000819.1:0-1521 GCA_964425155.1 uncultured Ornithinicoccus sp.
CGAGCGTGCGAGCGGGCGCGGACGGGCGTCAGCGCTCGTCGACCATCAGGTCGATGGTGTAGTCCTGCGCGCGGTAGCAGTGGTCACCGAACTCCACCGGGTTGCCGCCGGCGTCGAAGGCGGCTCGCGACATGGTGAGCAGCGGACTGCTGCCGCGGATCTCCAGGTGCCGCCGCTCCGCGGCAGACGGCATGCGCGCGCCCACGCTCTGGTGCGCCACGACCGGGCGGGCGCCGCGCTCGCGCAACAGCGCGTAGAGACCGCTCTCCTCCAGGTCGTCGACGGACAGGTCGGAATAGGCCGGGGGCAGCCAGTTGTGCAGTATGGCGAGGGGCGAGTCGCCCGCGGACCGGAGCCGCACGATGGACAGGAGTGGCGTGTCGACGGGCAGGTCGAGGGCTGCGGCCACCCGCTCGTCCTCGCAGACCGCGTGATCGAGGATCTGGGTGTGCGGCTCACGACCCTCACGAGCCAGGTCGTCGTAGAGGCTGGTCAGCTTGAGCTTGCGGTGCACCTTGCGACCCGCCACCCGGGTGCCGACCCCTCGCCGGCGCACCAGCAGCCCCTGGTCGACGAGCTCGCGGATGGCGCGACGCACCGTGGGCCGGGACAGCTGGAGCCGCTCGCCCAGGGCCACCTCGTTCTCGAACGGATCCCCCGGCTGCAGCCGACCGTCCGCGACGGCGGCGCTCAACTGCTCAGCGAGCTGGTGATAGAGCGGCACCGGGGACGAGCGGTCGATCTGCACCGCGAGCGATTGTGCCGGCATGGGCCCGAGGATAGACCCTCGCCCGGCGACATTGCGACATCAGGATGTCAGGACAAACCCTTGACATTCGATCCGTGCTCACGCCAGAGTGGATCGACCACTCACGGCGCGGCAGCGGACAGGAGCGCGGATGCGGATCGGGCTGGCTGGCGTCGGGCGGATCGGAGCCCTGCACGCGGAAACCCTGCGCGGCCTCCCCGGCGTCGACGGGCTGGTGGTGGCCGACGCCGACCCGGTGCTGGCCCAGCAGGTCGCCACTGAGCGAGGACTCGGCTTTGCTCCCGATGTGGAGTCGCTGTTGAGCGCCGGCGTCGACGCGTTCGTCATCGCGACCGCGACGCCCGGACACGCGCCGCTGCTGCAGCAGGGCCTGGCCGCCGGTGTCCCGACCTTCTGCGAGAAGCCGGTGGCCGCGACCCTCGACGAGACGATCGAGCTGGCGCAGCTCGCGGCCGGCACGGACGTCCCGGTGCACGTGGGTTTCCAGCGCCGGTTCGACGTGGGCTACCGGCGAGCCCGATCCGTCGTGCAGTCGGGCGAGCTCGGCTTCGTGCACACCGTCCGGGTCAACACGCACGACCAGTCGCCGCCGCACCCCGGCTACATCCCCACGAGCGGCGGCATCTTCCGTGACTGCAACATCCACGACTTCGACATCCTGCGGTTCGTGCTGGGTGTGGAGCCGCGCACCGTCTATGCCACCGGCGGCAACAAGGGGGAGCCCTACTTCACCGAGGCCGGCGACGTCGACA
>CAYRLV010000820.1:0-1519 GCA_964425155.1 uncultured Ornithinicoccus sp.
GGTCAGTGCGTCGTTGAGCCGCGCAGCAGCCGGATGCCGAGCGGCACCAGGGCGATCGCGGCGCCGAGGGCACCGACGAGGGAGATCGCCAGGTATCCGGAGATGAAGCCGAAGGGCAGCAGACAGGTGGCCCCCAGGCAGACCGCGCGTGGCCGGTCGAGGACCCCGGCCCGGAAGGCGGCGACGGCGAGCAGGAGGAAGCCGATCACCAGGGCCGGCCCGGAGACGTTCATGATCGACCGGGGGATGACCTGGCTGCTGTCCAGCATGACGGCGGCCGCGGCCCGGTGGCCCGCGGTGTCGGTGAGGTGCCAGGCCCCCCAGTAGAGCGACTCGAAGGCGATCGGACCGGTGAGGCCGATGATCGTCACGACACCGGCCGCCCGCCCGAGGCGGGGGTGTGCCGGAGTGGTCAGGGAAGACAGGCCGACCACGGCGATGAGGAACAGCACCATCGCGGCCAGGGCCGACTGGAGGCCCAGGTTGACGAGCGTCGGGTGGGCGGCCATTCCCGCGACGAAGTCGGCACCGCGGGCGTGGTAGCTGCTGATCCCGCAGCCCGTGCCCAGCAGCGCCAGGAGGGGTGCGGCCAGCAGGCACGTCCCGCTGACGAGCCGGCCGGGAAAGCCGTCCCGCAGGGCACCGTGCGGATCGTGGGTGGTCGGGTGGTGTCCCTGCGCGGTGCGGGGGAGGTCGACCGGTACGTTGCTCGTCATGAGCGCACCTCTTTGGCTTTAATCAACTTATAATCAATCAGGTTAGGATCAAGTTCGTGACGCCGTCAAGGGTGTACCGGTCCGAGCACCGGCAGCGCCAGGCCGAGGAGACCCGTCGCCGGATCTTGGCAACGAGTCGTCGGCTGATGGCCGAGCAGGGTTATGCCGCCACCTCGATCGCCGACATCGCGGCCGCCGCGGGGGTCTCGGTGCCGACCGTCTACAGCAGCGTGGGCACCAAGATCGAGCTCGCCCGCAACCTCGTCGAGTTCCTCAACGCCGAGGGCGGCGTCCCCGAGAACGACGCGAGGCAGCGGCAGGCCACCGACGCGCGCGAGCTGCTGCGCCGCAACATGCACCTGGTCCGGGAGCTGAACGAGCGGTGCGGCGACATCATCCGGGTCCTGCGGTCGGCCGCGCACAACGAACCCGACCTGGTGCCGGTGGTCCAGGCCGGTGACGCCTACCACCGGGAGGGGGAGTACGCCATCGCCGCCCGGCTGCACGAGATGGGTGCCCTCCGGCCCGGCCTGACCGTGGAGCGGGCCGGCGCGATGATCACGGTGATCGCCTCGAACCCGTCGATCGACCAGCTCGTCCTCGACCACGGGTGGAGCTACGACGAGGTCGAGGAGTGGCTGGTGGAGACCCTCACCGAGTTGCTGTTCGTGCCCTCGTGACGCGGCACGGATTGCGCTGCGACTCCGTCGATCTGACCCGCGAGGCCCGGCGTGCGAACTGACCTCCGCCGTCGGTTAGGCTCGCGCTCGACATGAGTACGTCTGCCGCATCGCACCTGCCCC
>CAYRLV010000821.1:0-1518 GCA_964425155.1 uncultured Ornithinicoccus sp.
GACACCTCGCGCAGGGTGCGCCCCTGCGACCGGCGCTGCTCTCGGAGCACGTCACCGAGTTCACGTCGAAGCAGGACCATGACGCCTCCTCTCCGGACTCACCTGTCGATCTGCGTATGACACCACGGTACCCCGAACTCGGCTTTCGCCGCTTCCGGGATCCACCGTCGCCCGGGTCCGGGCGACTCTCCCCCGACCGGCGAGACGCGTGCGCCGGGCCTCGCACAGGAAAACACCCCCAGCACCCGTGGTGTTCCCGGCACTCCTCCCGCGCCGGGACCGCGCCGGCGGACGTGTTGCCGGTCCACATAATGTGATATCACTTAACGACCAGGTCGCACCGCGGCCACGACTCGGAGGGGATCACATGAGCGACGACGACTACCCGACCCAGCGGCGACCCCAACAACCCGGCCGCCAGCCCGCCGAGGGTGAGGGCACCGCGCCCGACGGAGGTGCGCGTCCGGAGCCGGGACGACCGGCCGGACCGCCCGCCGGTCCGGCCGGCCAGGGGCAGCCCGGACCGGTCGGACCGGGAGGGCCGGGAGGAGCGACCGGTCCGGCGTTCGGCGCGCCCGCTGCTCCCCCACCCGGCCCCTACGGCCCTGGCCCGTCAGGCCCCGTCCCGTCCGGCCCCGGCCAGTTCGGCGGCACCCCGCCGCCCTTCGGGGGCCCGCCGAGCGGGGCGCCGGGCCCGTTCGGGGACCGACCCGCCGACCAGGACACCGTCGACCCGATGACCGCGCCGCCGGCCCAGACGCCCGTCGGGCACTCGGGGACCCGGGTGGAGATCAGCGAGCGCCGGGCCTGGGCGATCAGCGGCTTCATCGCACTGCTCGCTGGTCTGGTGCTGCTCGTGGTCGGGTTGATCGTGCTGCTCGGCTCGATCGGCAACGACTCCGGTGGTGGCATCGCCGCCGGCATCGTGCTCCTCGTGGTGGCGCTGTTCCTGATGACCCCGCTCGTGGTCATCCAGCCGGGCCAGACCAGGGTGGTGCAGTTCTTCGGCCGCTACGTCGGGACGGTCCGGCGCACCGGGCTGACCTGGGTGCTCCCCCTCACGACCCGACGCCGGGTCTCGATCAAGGTCAACAACTTCGAGACCAGCGTGCTCAAGGTCAACGACTCCGATGGCAACCCGGTCGACATCGCGGCCATCATCGTGTGGCAGGTCGCAGACACCGCCAAGGCGATCTTCGCGGTGGAGAGCTACGTCAACTTCGTCGCGGTGCAGTCGGAGGCGGCGCTACGGCACGTGGCCGGCACCCACCCCTATGACGACGCCGGCGGCAGTGACACCTCGCTGCGGGGCTCGACCGACATCGTGTCCGACCAGCTGGCCCACGAGGTCGCCAGCCGGGTCGCGATCGCCGGCGTCGAGGTCGTCGAGGTGCGGATCAGCCACCTCGCCTACTCCCAGGAGATCGCCCAGGCGATGCTGCAGCGTCAGCAGGCCAGCGCGATCGTCGCGGCGCGCGAGCGGATCGTCGAGGGCGCGGTCGGCATGGTCGAGATGGC
>CAYRLV010000822.1:0-1513 GCA_964425155.1 uncultured Ornithinicoccus sp.
CGTTCGGGCGCATCCTGCCCCGCCGGCTCACCGCTGCCGGGGCCGCGGCCGTGTCGCTGGACCACCTGACCAAGAGCACCGAGGGCCGGGGTCGCTACGCGCTCGGGGCCGTGCACAAGCTCAACGCGCTGGACGGTGCCGCGTACGTGCTCGAGAACCGGCGGCCGGCAGGCGTCGGGCTGGTCGGGCGCTCGTCGGTCAAGCTGGCCAAGGACCGGCCCGGGCAGCTCCGCAAGCACGCGCTGCCCACGTCCGGCGGGCTGCACTGGTTCGCCGACCTCGTGCTGGACGCGAGCACGCCGGGTCACGTCGAGGTGTCCGTCGTCGCGCCGGAGGGACAGGCGTCGGCGGCAGAGCGCAGGCCGACACACCTCATGGAGAAGGTGAGCCGCGCCCTGGAGGACAAGGGGCCACTGTCCCAGCGCCAGATCCTCGCCCTCGTCGGCGGCAAGCGTGACTACGCGATCAAGGCGCTGACGCTGCTCACCATCGACGGCTACGTGACCGAGAAGACCCCCCACCAGCTCATCAAGCCCTACACCGAGGAGGACGACCGATGAGACAAAACCGCAGGTCAGAGGCGTTACCCGGCGTTCCCCTCGGCGCCGCGCCCGAGCGTTCCCCGCGAAGGGTCGAGCCGTTCCCGACCCTCTGCACACAAAACCGCAGGTCAGAGGGGGCGTTCCCCCGTTCCCCAAGCGTTCCCCAAGCGTTCCCCGGTACCGGCGTAGACCCCCGTTCCCCCGTTCCCCTCCCTATAAGGGAACGGGGTACGGGGAACGGTCAGGAGGGGATCACGACCGAGAGGCGTTCCCCCGACCCGTGCAACGCGTGCGGGCGCCCGCTCGTGGCCGCGAAGAGCCGCCGGACCGGACTATGCGCAGGTTGCCATGCCGAGCACGGGGCCACCCCTCGCGGGTTGCGCCCTCTGGACCCTGACGCCTTCCCCGAGGACATGCGGCAGGTCGTCCGCTGGCACCTGCTGTTCGTGCGGGCCGACGAGCTGACCGCCCGGACCGGGCTGGGACTGGCGTCCGTCTGGGGCCACGTCAAGCGCGGCAACTACGCCGCCGCGCTGGTGACCCTGGAGCAGATCGAGGCCGACCGATGACCCGCACCCGGACCGACGAGGACGAGCACCCCCAGCCGCGTCCCGAGGCCGGGCACGTCGAGCACGCTCCCGACTGCCCGGGTGCCCGGGTGCGCGAGCACGAGACGGCCCACCGGCTGGTCCTGGTCTGCGCGGGCTGCGGTGCGCACGCGTCCCGGCCGCGCGTGTCGAGGTGGCGCCAGTGAGCGCCCGCCGTCAGCCCGGCGTCGTCCCGGCGACGCCCGCGTGGGAGGCGTTCGCCGCCGCCCTGGAGCACACCGCGACGCCGTGCAAACGGATGTCGGAGTGGACGAGCGACGACCCCGACGACCGGGCCGTGGCCGTCCGTGCCTGCCGCTCGTGCCCGGTGCTCGAGCTGTGCCACGCCGCGGCCGAGTCCACCGACGAGCAGCACGGGGTGTG
>CAYRLV010000823.1:0-1512 GCA_964425155.1 uncultured Ornithinicoccus sp.
ACGATCGTGGTCTCGTCCTTGGTCACGACGACCTTGCGCGCCTGGCCGAGGACCTCCAGGCCCACGTTGTCCAGCTTCAGGCCGACGGTCTCGGAGACGACCTGACCACCGGTGAGGATGGCCATGTCGTTCAGCATCGCCTTGCGGCGGTCGCCGAAGCCCGGAGCCTTGACGGCCACCGACTTGAAGGTGCCGCGGATCTTGTTCAGCACGAGGGTCGCCAGGGCCTCGCCCTCGACGTCCTCGGCCACGATCAGCAGCGGCTTGCCGGACTGGATGACCTTCTCCAGCAGCTGCAGGACATCCTTGACGTTGGAGATCTTCGACTCCACGAGCAGGACGTAGGCGTCCTCCAGGACGGCCTCCTGGCGGTCCTGGTCGGTGACGAAGTACGCCGACAGGTAGCCCTTGTCGAAACGCATACCCTCGGTGAGCTCGAGCTCCAGGCCCAGGGCGTTGGACTCCTCGACGGTGACGACGCCTTCCTTGCCCACCTTGTCCAGGGCCTCGGCGATCAGCTCACCGATCTTCGGGTCGCCGGCGGAGATCCCGGCGGTGGCCGCGATCTGCTCCTTGGTCTCGATCTCGGTGGCGCCGGAGAGCAGCTCGGCGGTGACCGCCTCGACAGCCTTCTCGATGCCACGCTTCAGCGCGATCGGGTTCGCACCGGCAGCCACGTTGCGCAGGCCCTCACGGACCAGCGCCTGGGCGAGCACGGTAGCGGTGGTGGTGCCGTCGCCCGCGACGTCGTCGGTCTTCTTCGCGACCTCCTTGACCAGCTCGGCGCCGATCTTCTCGTAGGGGTCCTCGAGCTCGATCTCCTTGGCGATGGACACGCCATCGTTGGTGATCGTGGGGGCGCCCCACTTCTTCTCCAGGACGACATTGCGTCCCTTCGGGCCGAGGGTGACCTTCACGGTGTCAGCGAGGGTGTTGAGCCCACGCTCCATCCCGCGGCGGGCCTCCTCGTCGAAGGCAATGATCTTGGCCATTGGCGGTTTGATCCTCCGGTACTGGCTTCTGGCACGGTCTGCGCGACGCCCGCGACGGACGGCGTTGGTCCGGGGGCGTTCACGTCACGCACCCGCCCAGCGCCTCGCCTCGCTGACCACGGTTGTCACTCTCATGCTGAGAGTGCTAACGCCAATATTGGCACTCTCGGGGTGCGAGTGCAAGGAGCGGTCGACGGCGGAGCTCCCGTTTCGCGCTCAGGGGAACCGGGGCGAGCAGCTCGCCCGTCCGTCGGCCACCACCCGCGCCCCGCGCGCTCCCCCGACACACCGGCCCCCAGGCCCGCGGCGACCACTCCCCACTGCTCCACCCGCGCCCCGACACACCGGCCCTCACTCGCGCGGCTGGCACTCCCTCACTGCTCCACCACCCGCCGACGTCCCCCAAGTGCAGGGTCCCGCCCCGGCGGGTTCAGGGCCGGTCAAGGGCGACCCAGGGGCGGGCCGGTCAGGGGGCGAGGGAGGGGGCGGGCAGGCCGAACCGCTGGGACAGGGCCAGCCG
>CAYRLV010000824.1:0-1511 GCA_964425155.1 uncultured Ornithinicoccus sp.
AACGGACCGGCGTCGTGAGCGGGTGAGCACGCGGCATACGCTGGTGGATGTGAGCGAATCCCCCCTGCACGTGGGCGTCCTCGCGGTCCAGGGCGACGTGCGCGAACACCTGGCCGTGCTGCGGTCACTCGGCGCGGAGCCCTCCACCGTCCGGCGGCCGATGGAGCTGGAGGCGGTCGACGCCCTGGTCATCCCGGGCGGCGAGTCGACCACGATGGACAAGCTGGTGCGGGCGTTCGACCTGCAGGAACCGCTGCGCAAGCGGATCGGTGCCGGGATGCCGGTCTACGGCTCTTGCGCGGGCATGATCATGCTGGCCGACCGGCTCGCCGACGGCCGGCCCGACCAGGAAACCCTGGGAGGGCTGGACATCACGGTGCGGCGCAACGCGTTCGGGCGGCAGGTCGACTCGTTCGAGGGGGACCTGCACATGCCGGTGCTGCGTGACGGCGTCCAGCACCCGCTGCGGGCGGTCTTCATCCGCGCCCCGTGGGTGGAGGAGGCCGGGGCCGGTGTCGAGGTGCTGGCCACGGTCGAGGACGGCCCGGCGGCCGGCCGGATCGTCGCCGTGCGGCAGGGCAACGTCGTGGCCACCTCGTTCCACCCCGAGGTGACCCGGGACCACCGGGTGCACGAGTACTTCGTCGCTCTCGCCCGCGCTGCCCGTTCCTGAGCGGCCGCGTCGCACGAGTAAGATCGTGCAGGTTTGTTTCCGGGACGGAGTCCCGTTGACGACAGGACGGACATCCACCGGACCGACGGCGCGAGACGAGGTTATGCATGAGCGGGCACTCCAAATGGGCGACGACGAAGCACAAGAAGGCCGCGATCGACGCCAAGCGGGGCAAGCTGTTCGCGAAGCTGATCAAGAACATCGAGGTCGCGGCTCGCACGGGCGGCGGTGACCCGGCCGGCAACCCCACGCTCTACGACGCCATCCAGAAGGCCAAGAAGAGCAGCGTCCCCAACGACAACATCGACCGTGCGGTCAAGCGCGGCAGCGGCGCCGAGGCCGGGGGAGCGGACTGGCAGAACATCACGTATGAGGGGTACGCACCCGGCGGCGTCGCCGTCCTCATCGAGTGCCTCACCGACAACCGCAACCGGGCCGCGTCCGAGGTCCGCACGGCGCTCACCCGGGCGGGGGGCAACCTGGCCGAGCCCGGCGCCGTGTCCTACCTGTTCAACCGCAAGGGCGTTGTCATCGTGCCCAAGGCGGACCTGACCGAGGACCGGCTGCTCGAGGTGGTGCTCGAGGCCGGTGCGGAGGAGATCAACGACCTCGGCGAGTCGTTCGAGATCATCAGCGAGGCCACGGACGTCGTGGCCGTGCGGGAGGCGCTGCAGGGGGCCGGCATCGACTACGACTCGGCCGAGGCGTCCTTCCTGCCGACCGTCGAGGTGCCACTCGACGCCGACGGCGCGCGCAAGATGTTCCGGGTCATCGACGCCCTCGAGGACAGCGACGAGGTGCAGAACGTCTGGGCCAACGGCGACGTGCCCGACGACGT
>CAYRLV010000825.1:0-1509 GCA_964425155.1 uncultured Ornithinicoccus sp.
GTTCGAGCGCGCGCAAGGTGGCGCGCAACGCGGCCGAGGGGTCGACGCCCTGCTCCTTGGCCCGGATGACGAGCCGCAGCAGCTCCGCGCCGAAGTCGCCCTCCGCGGCGGTCACCTGGTCGAGCAGGTCGGTGCGCCCGGCCCGCTCCAACCGGCTGACGACCTTCGCGGCCCGGGCGAGCGGCGGCATACCGGCCGGGATGCCGTCGAACGGCGAGGTGCGCTCGGACTTCTCGGCGGCCTTGATGGTCTCCCAGTTGGCCTCGACCTGTGCAGGTGTGGCCGCGTCGGTGTCGGCGAAGACGTGCGGGTGGCGCCGGACCAGCTTGGCCACGATGCCCTCGGCGACGTCGTCGATGCCGAACGGAGCGTCGGGTGAGTCCTGGCCCACCCGGGCGTGGAAGGCGATCTGGAGCAGCAGGTCGCCGAGCTCCTCGACCATGTGGTCGCGGTCGCCGGACTCGATCGCCTCGACCGCCTCGTGCGCCTCCTCGATCAGGTAGGGGACGAGGCTCTCGTGCGTCTGCTCGGCGTCCCAGGGACAGCCGCCGGGAGAGCGGAGCCGGTCCATGACCGCGACCAGGTCGAGCAGGCGCGACCCGGGGACGTCCCAGGACCCGACCATGACCTCGACCTCGGGCGGCTCGGGTCGTCGGGTCAGCTCGCTGGCGAGCGCGTCGGTCAGTCCGGGGTCGCCGTCCGCGGACCCCATCCAGACCACCGGCTCCTCGAGCGCACGGTCGACCAGGGCGCGCGCGAGCGCTTGGGGAGCCTGCGCGCCCACGGCGGTGGTCGTCATACCGGCGTCGCGCAGCGCGGCGACCTGGGGCTCGTCGTCGGCGCGGACGAGGACGGTCGTGGCTTCGTCGAGTGCCGTCCAGGCCTGGTGGCTGAGCAGCCCCGCCGCGACCCGGGGCGAGCCCACCAGCACGGTGAGCCGCCCGGTCGAGCCCGGCGCGGGTGGCTGCGCGTCGCTCAGTTGTTCGCCCCCGCCGAGACGGGCTTGATCCAGTCCGGTGCGGGAGCGACGACGGTGCGCTGCTTGACGTCGAAGGAGTCGCCGTAGCGCGGGTTGATGGTGATGTCGGCCTTCTCCAGCTGGGACTGGATCTTCTTCACCGTCGCGGGGTCCTGACGGGCGGCCTGCACCGCGATGACCCGGCGGTAGAACTCGACGAGCGTCTCGGAGGGGTGCTTCATGTGCACCTGCTCCTCCATGATCCGGCGCGCGTCGTCGGCGGACACGCCCTGTCCGGCCGCCCGCTGCTGCTTGAGCGCGAAGTGGCCCTCGATGTAGATCGCCAGGGTCTTGTCGGGGGTCACCCCTCCGGACCCGGTCTGCCCGGTCAACTCGTTGTACTCGTGGGCGACCGTCTGCGCGTCCTTGACGGTGATGGCCTCACCGTTGACGACGGCTGCGTTGCGGGGGTCGTCGCCGCAGCCGGTCAGGGCCAGCGTCCCGGTCAGGGCGAGCACGGCGGGCAGGACGACGCTGCGGGCGCGCGGTCG
>CAYRLV010000826.1:0-1509 GCA_964425155.1 uncultured Ornithinicoccus sp.
GGCATGTCCGGTTCGCCGCTGTATGCCGAGGACGGCCGGCTGGTCGGAGCGATCTCCTACGGGCTCAGCCTGTCACCCAGCGACTACGCCGGCGTGACCCCCGCGGCTGCGATGTATGCGCTGCGCAACTACACCAAGCCTGCGCCCAAGCGGGTGGCCCTCTCCGACTCGTTGACCACGAAACTGCGCCACACTGGCGCGACCGCCCGGGAGTCCACCTCGGGCATGGAACGGCTGCCGATGCCGCTCAATGTCACTGCCGCCGGATCGATCTCCCGAGTGGAACGGATCGCCCGCCGCACCGGCCACGGCGACCTGTCGATGCGTCGCGCAGCCGGCGCCGGAGGGGTCGGCAAGAACATCAAGGTCACCGCTGGAAGCAACCTGGTCGACACCATCGCCTACGGCGACCTCACGTTGGGAAGCATCGGAACCGCCACTGCCGTGTGCGGGCGGGACGTCATCGGCTTCGGACACCCTGACGACTTCAGCGGCGCGACGTCGCGCACCATGCACGGTGGCGACACGGTCTACATCGAGAAGGACTTCACGGGGTCCTTCAAGGTCGCCAACATCGGGAGCCCCCAGGGCCGGATCGCCCAGGACCGCCTGGCCGGCATCCTCGGCAAGCTCGGGAGCCCGCCGCGCAGCACCGCGGTCACCGTGACCACCACGTCGCCGTACAAGCGCTACACCGGGATATCCCACAACACGTTGCGGGAATACCTCAGCCTGGTCGTCGGGACGCAGGTCATGAACGACGCGGACGTCGTCGGCGACCGGATCGGCCAGGGGCGCGCCACGATGACCTGGACCTTCTGGCTCCAGCGCCCCAACGGCGAACAGCTCACCTACAAGCGCAGCAACGTCTACTCCGACCTGGATGACTACTCCGGGACCATGCCCTTCGAGATCGCCTCGGACGTCGACACCATCGTGGGCAACCCGTTCGCCCGGGTGCGGGTCACCTCGGTCAGAGCGCGCTCCCACGTCACACCTAAGTACCAGGCGTACCGGCTCAGCCGGCTGGACTACCGGGGGCCGCACGGCTGGCTCAAAGCCACCAAGTCGTCGGTCGCTCATCGAAGTGCTGGGCAGAGGCTGCGGGTGCGGGTCACGCTGACACCGAAGGCGCATAGCAGCGGCAAGGCGCACCGGTTCACCCAGGTGGTGCAGATTCCGAAGAGGAACACCCGGGGCAAGACGGGGACGGTGGTGGTCCGTGGGCAGCTGAAGCCATGGTGGAACTACGGCACCGGGACCCGCGGGGCCACCTCACTGCCGGAGCTCCTGCAGAAGATGCGAAGCGCGCCGCACAACGACACCGTCACGGTCCGGCTCCAGGTCGGCAAGGGCAGCACGAGCGCCCACCGCTCCTACCGCCACACGGCACCGAGCACCGCGAGCGGATCACGCACCTTGAAGGTCGCGATCCGCAAGTAGCGCGCGCGTCGCGTCAGGCGCGGCCGTCGAACAGGCTGGTGACCGAACCGTCCTCGAAGACCTCCC
>CAYRLV010000827.1:0-1504 GCA_964425155.1 uncultured Ornithinicoccus sp.
CAGCGCCGTCAGGGGTGCTTGGTCGCAGGCATGAACGGGCCGGACGTGCACCACCCGTCCATGGGCGTCCAAGGTGTCGTAGCCGCCTGGGAGGAGCGAATCCCTGGCCGTCGTCAGTGAGGGGCGTCTCCCCCTGGTCTGCGGAATCATGGCCGCCACAGCGTCTCCGGGCGGGGGGTACCTTCCGCTGTCGGGTTCCAGGCTCGCCTGGCAGTCGTGGCCCTCCGGGCCCCAATACGCGGGAGATCGAGCGCCACCCTGCCCACCTCCAAGAACGATGCGTGTTGTCGTGCTATCCCAACACCAGAGTCACCTCGCCCGGCAGAGGCGTTGGTCCCACAGTCCGGGCCGGCGACCTGGCGCACCTGCAACCACGGCTGCACGCGAAGGTTCGAGGTCGCCGCCGCGGCGTGGGGCTGCGGACGAGGTCGGGGTGCGGACGGCTGCGGGACACATGCGCGCGGGAGAGGCTCTCGTCTAGAGCAGGAGCGGGCCGTCGCCAACTTTGCCGCCGTTGTCGGTGACGATTCCTCCGTCGTCGGCAGGTGTCGGCCTGATGACAGGGACCCTGGACCCGACACTCCCGCGGGCGCAAGCCCGGTCAAGGGACCTTTGGCCCTCCCCCGGTCCGGCAGGGTCCGGCCATGATCGTGTCCTCTCGCCGGGAAGCGACTGTTGTGAGGTGAATCGCCCTTGCGAGCCCTCAAACATCCAGCATCTATGACTCGCTCGAGGGAGCAGCACCGTGACCGTCACCCACACCACACCGCCTTCCGCCGGCAGGTTTCAGACCCCCTCATCGATCGCGGCGTGGGCTTCCCGCTATCAGTTGCTGAACGCTGCTGAGGCGCTGGCGTGCGAGTTCCCCCACCTGCCAGCAGGGACAGTGATCCGGTGCTTTGCCAGGGCCGTCCGTGAGGCGCGAGCCGCAGGCGTGCCGTCATCCGTTCTCGCGAAGGAAGCCGAGCAGCTCGCGCGCGTGCTGCTCGAGCTGCGGCAATTCCGTGCGTACTCCAGGGCAGGAACGAGAGTCGGGACGACGGGCGCCCCGCGGCGGCAACGGCCGGTGGTGCCCGGCCACGCGAGCAACCCGAAAGTGAGCAACGTCCATGAATGACAACCTGCACCGCGGCGTGGTCGTCGGCATCGACGGCTCTCCCACGAGTGATCTCGCTCTGGATTGGGGCATCGACGAGGCACGCCGACGCCACCTGCCCCTGCACCTCGTGCACGCCCGCGGCATCGACGATTGGTGGGTGATGGCACGGACTCCCCTGCCGCCCGAGCTGCGACACGTGGCAGACGAGTTGCTCGAGGAGCGGATTGCCAAGGCGCAGCGGGTGGCGCCGCGCCTGCGCGTGTCCGGCGACTCTGCCGCCGGACACGCGGCAGGGACCCTGGTCGAATTGTCACGCCATGCCGAGGTGGTCGTGCTCGGTGCTCGCGGACGGGGCCCCGTGAGCCAGGTACTGCTCGGATCGGTGTCAGCCCAAGTGAGTGCCCA
>CAYRLV010000828.1:0-1501 GCA_964425155.1 uncultured Ornithinicoccus sp.
AGCTCGGCCTGCACGGCGCCCCGGACG
This sequence comes from uncultured Ornithinicoccus sp., assembly GCA_964425155.1. GTDB lineage: Bacteria > Actinomycetota > Actinomycetes > Actinomycetales > Dermatophilaceae > Segeticoccus. The sequence continues at coordinate 28 of CAYRLV010000828.1, forward strand.
GTCGCGATGGAGTGACCGCACATGTCGCCGAACCCCTTGATGTGAGCGGGATTTCCGCCCTTGACGAGCAGGGTGTTGCCCGCCTTGACGTAGTCGACGAAGTCCATCACCTGCTGACGGGCCTTCGTGTCGTTGATGACGTCGAGGACGATGTCGATCTTGCCGCTCTTGAGCGCCGGCTGCAGGCCCGGGAAGGCCAGCTGCTTGAAGACGAACTTCACGCCGAGCTGCTTGCCCATGGCATTGGCGAGGTCGTAGTTCACGCCCTCGATGGTCTTGCCGTCCTCCTTGTAGAACGTCATCGGCGGCACGGTCAGCTCGCTACCCGCGACGATCTGGCCGGCCGAGCGGATCTTGTCGGGCAGCAACTTGGCCAGGGGAGCCCCGGATCCGCCGGCACTCGGACCCGAAGCGCCCGAGCTGGGCGCAGAACTCGCCTCCCCGGAAGAACAAGCGGCAGCGGTCAACGAAAGCGCGGCAACGCAGACAAGCACCGTGGCGTGACGTCGGATCATGACAGACCTCCTGGCGGACGGGCCGGTGCCCACCGGAACGCGAGAACCGGTCTGTGCGAATCATGAACTTGCGTGTATGATGCGCACAACCTCAGCGTGCTGGCTGGACGAGGCGCGTGTCAAGGTGTTGTCGGCAGGTTTCGACGATCGAGGAGACACAGCGTGAGCGGCGGTGAGTCATCGCAGACCAGCCCCAACAAGACCCACGTGCAGTCGCTCGAACGGGCGTTTGCCGTCTTGGAGGCGTTCGACACCGAGCACCCGACACTGACCCTGTCGGAGGCGGCCGAGCTGACTGGTCTGGACCGTGCTGCCGCCCGTCGCTACCTGCTGACGCTGGAGACCCTGGGCTACGTCGGCTCGAGCGGACGGCAGTTCTTCCTGCGGCCACGCGTGCTCAAGCTGGGCTACTCCTACCTGTCCTCGCTGTCTCTGCCGCAGTTGGCGCAGCCCTTCCTGCAGGCCCTGGTCGAGGCGACCGGCGAGTCCGCGTCGCTGACCGTGCTCGACGGGAGCGAGATCGCCTACATCGCCGTGGCCAACTCGGGCCGCGCGTTCACCATCAAGCTGACCGTCGGCAACCGGCTCCCGGCCTACTGCACCGCGATGGGCAGGGTGCTGCTCTCCGGCCTCGACCGGTCACGTCTGGAGGCGGCGTTGCAAGACTCGCCGCCGGCTCCTCATACCAGCACCACCGTCTATCAGCCGGACGAGCTGATCACCCTCATCGAGGAGGTTCGGCGGCGAGGGTGGTGCATCGTGGACCAGGAGTTGGAGAACGGCGTTCGGTCGATCGCGGTGCCGATCGTCGATGCGTCCGGCGCGATCAGCGCGGCGCTGAGCGTGACCGCGCCCGCCGCACGCGTCCGGGTGGCGACGCTGCGCACGGAAATCCGAGAGAAGCTGGAGCGGACGGCGTCCGAGCTGCAGGACCACATCTCCGGTGGTAGCGCGTGACG
>CAYRLV010000829.1:0-1497 GCA_964425155.1 uncultured Ornithinicoccus sp.
CGCTCAACCACGTCATACGCGGCCAGCCCTACGGCCGTCACATGTTCGCGTGGTCCGTTTTCGCACGCTATTGGGACTGCTGCACGGGTAGGTGACAGGGGGGTCAGGCTGCGTGAGCGGCCGGTGTGGTCATGATGGTCTCGTACTCGATGGGGGTCAACCGGCCGAGTGCCTCCTGCCGGCGGCGTCGGTGATAGGTGCGCTCGATCCAGGTGACGATCGCGATGCGCAGCTCCTGGCGCGTGGTCCAGGTGCGGCGGTCCAGGACGTTCTTCTGGAGCAGGGCGAAGAAGGACTCCATGGCGGCGTTGTCGCCGGCTGCGCCGACCTTGCCCATGGAGCCGACCATGCCGTGGCGGTGCAGGGCGCGGACGTGCTTCCGGCTGCGAAATTGGGACCCTCGATCGGTGTGCAGGATGCAGCCGGCGACGTCACCGCGCCGGGTGACGGCACTGTTGAGTGCGTCGACGGCCAGGCGTGACTTCATCCGGTCGCTGATCGAGTAGCCCACGATCCGGTTGGAGAAGACGTCTTTGATCGCGCACAGGTAGAGCTTGCCCTCGCCCGTGCGGTGCTCGGTGATGTCGGCCAGCCACAGCCGGTTCGGGGCCTGCGCGGTGAAGTCGCGCTCGACGAGGTCGTCGTGCACCGGAGGTCCGGGCTTCTTGCCGTTCTTGCCGCGCTTCTTGCCGAAGGCGGACCACCAGCCGTTCTGTGAGCACAGTCGCCAGGCGGTCCGCTCGCACATGTCCTGGCCGGCGTCGCGGGCCTCGTCGGCCAGGTACCGGTACCCGAACTCGGGGTCGTCCTTGTGCGCGTCGTGCAGGGCGTTGGCGCGGTAGGCGGCTGCCAGCTCGGCGTCGGTGACCGGGTTGGCCAGCCACCGGTAGTAGGGCTGGCGAGCGATCCTGAGCACCCGGCACGTCACCGTGACGGGGATCCCGTCGCCGGCCAGCTCGCGGACGAGCGGGTACATCATTTTCCCGGCAGGTTCGCCTGGGACAGGTAGGCCGCGGCGCGGCGCAGGACCTCGTTCTCCTGCTCCAGCAGCCGGATCCGCTTCTTGGCCTCGCGCAGCTCGGCGTTCTCGGCCGCGGTGGTCCCGGGCCGGGCACCGTCGGCGACGTCGGCCGCGCGCATCCAGTTGCGCAGACACGACTCGGCGATGCCGAAGTCGGCCGCGATCTGCTTGATCGTCTGTCCAGGCTCACGACTCCGAGCGACGTTCACGACGTCGTCACGGAACTCCTGAGGATAGGGCTTGGGCACAGTGCACATCCTTCCAGCGACGCCTCTGTCAACGGCAGGTGAAATCTGACCCCCTGACGGCAGGTGAAAACTGACCCCCTGCATGTCAGTTCTCTTCTTGGTTGGTGGCCGCGGGGACGCGGCCGAGGTCTTTGTCCTTGAGCCGGTAGGAGTCACCTCGCAGGTTGATGACCTCGGCGTGGTGGACGAGGCGGTCGATCATCGCGGCGGCGACCACGTCGTCGCCGA
>CAYRLV010000830.1:0-1496 GCA_964425155.1 uncultured Ornithinicoccus sp.
GGCACCGAGTCGGCCCGCGCCCCGTCGGTGAGGACGAGGTTGCGGTTGAGCTCGTAGGTGTTGGTGCCCAGGGCCTCGGCCCGGATGAGGACGTCGCCGACCCAGACGGTGTGGGCGGTCTCGCCCTGCAGGGCACCCTTGTACTCCACGTTCGAGACGCAGTTGGGCGGCTCGTGGTCGACGAACAGACGGCTCTCGAGGTGCTGGCCGGAGTCGGCGAAGTAGACGCCGAGGGCGGTCGCCTCGCCGCCCGAGCCGGAGTAGCGGATGTTGGTGCAGACCCGCACGACGTGGCCACCCAGGGTGACCGCGATGTGCTTGAACTTCGCGTCACGACCGACGACGGCATCGTTCTGGGCCAGGTGGATGGCGTCGTCGTCCCACTCCTGCACGGTCACGAAGGTCAGGTCGGCGCCGTCGCCGACCCGGATCTCGACGTTGCCGGCGTGCTTGGCGTTGCCGGAGTGCGCGAGCACCACGGTGCCCTTGCTGAAGGCTCCCGCCTCGACGACCGTGTGGCCGTTGCCGCGACGCCCCTCCGCTCCGGTCAGCCGCACCACGACCGGCTCGGTGAGCTCGGTCTCGGCGGGGATGCCGACGTAGAGGGCCGAGCTCGTGCCCGACCATCCCGCGACGGCCGCGCGGTCGGCGGGCACGAACGCGGTGCCGACGCGCTTGTCGTCCTTGGGCAGGTCGAGCAGCTCGACGCCCTCGGGGGCGGAGGTGACGCAGGTGACTGCGCCCTCCTCACTGGCCTCGTCGGCGAAGAGGTCGACGAGGCGGTCGACGGGGGTGAACCGCCAGTCCTCCTCCCGTCCGCTCGGCACCGGGAAGTCGGCGACGTCGAAGGACGTCTTGCGGGCGGCGCGGGACTCGTCGGGGACGGGCCCGTCCGTGTGTGCCTTGAGCCCGTGCTGGGCCGGTGACTCCGTATCGGTCACGGTCATCAGCCGACCGCTCCTTCCATCTGCAGCTCGATCAGGCGGTTGAGCTCGAGGGCGTACTCCATCGGCAGCTCACGCGCGATGGGCTCGATGAACCCGCGCACGATCATCGCCATGGCCTCTTCCTCGGTCATCCCGCGGGACATCAGGTAGAACAGCTGGTCGTCGCCGACCTTGGACACGGTCGCCTCGTGCCCCATCTGCACGTCGTCCTCGCGGACGTCGACGTAGGGGTAGGTGTCCGACCGGCTGATCTGGTCGACGAGCAGCGCGTCGCACCGCACGGTGGACTTGCTGTGGTGGGCGCCGTCCATGATCTGCACGAGCCCCCGGTAGGACGAGCGGCCACCGCCGCGGGCCACCGACTTGGACACGATGCTCGAGGACGTGTGCGGGGCGGCGTGCACCATCTTGGCGCCCGCGTCCTGGTGCTGGCCCTCGCCGGCGAAGGCCACCGAGAGCGTCTCGCCCTTGGCGTGCTCGCCCAGCAGGAAGACCGCGGGGTACTTCATCGTCACCTTGGAGCCGATGTTGCCGTCGACCCACTCCATG
>CAYRLV010000831.1:0-1495 GCA_964425155.1 uncultured Ornithinicoccus sp.
TGAGCAAAGCGGCCGCCACCGAGCACCAGCGAGCCGGCCGGAGTGTCAGAAGAACTGCAGGATGAAGTAGGCCACGGCGGCAACGATGCCGGCACCGGGGAAGGTCACGATCCAGGCCGCCACGATGTTGCCGGCCACGCCCCAGCGGACGGCGGACAGCCGCTTGGTCGCCCCGACCCCCATGATCGACGAGGTGATCGTGTGCGTGGTCGAGATCGGCGCGTGGAAGGTCAGGCCGGCGACATACAGCACCGCCGCGGCAGTGGACTCGGCGGCGAACCCCTGGGGCGGGTCCAGGTGGATGATCTTGCGGCCCAGGGTGCGCATGATCCGCCAGCCGCCCGAGTAGGTGCCGGCCGAGATGACGAGCGCGGAGGTGACCTTGACCCACAACGGGATCTCGTTGCCCTCGTGATAACCGCCCACCGTCAGCGCCAGCACCACGATGCCCATCGTCTTGGCCGCGTCCTGCAGGCCGTGGCCGAGCGCCATCGCGGCCGCGGAGACGGTCTGCGCCACCCGGAAGCCGCGGGACACCCGGCCCGGTTGCGCGTTGCGGAACAGCCACAGGATGCCGGTCATCACGAGGAAACCGAGGAGCATCCCGACGATCGGGGAGAGGACCATCGGGATAACGATCTTCTCGAGGATGCCGTCCCAGATCACCGTCGTGCCGGCGGCGATGGAGGCGCCGGCCATCCCGCCGATCAGGGCGTGTGAGGAGGACGACGGGAGCCCGAGCCACCAGGTGAAGAGGTTCCACCCGATCGCCCCCACCAGTGAGGCCGCCACGATGATCAGGCCCGAGTGCCCCGACGGCGGGGCGATGATGTCCGACCCGACGGTCTTGGCCACACCCTCACCGATGAACGCACCGATCAGGTTGAACACCGCCGCCATGCCGAGCGCGATCCGGGGCGTCAGCGCCCGGGTGGACACCGACGTGGCGATCGCGTTGGCGGCGTCGTGGAAGCCGTTGGTGTAGTTGAACCCCATCGCCAGGGCGATGACGAGCGCTACGGGGAGCCACTCCACCGCGTCAGGACTCCTTGACGGCGATGCTCTCGACCGTGTTGGCCACGGTCTCGAAGGCATCGGCGGCCGCCTCGAGCTCGTCGATCACTTCCTTCAGCTTGAGGATCGTGATCGCGTCGGTGCCGTTGTTGAACAGCTCGGCGAGCAGCCGGCGGTAGGTCTGGTCGGCCTGGTTCTCGAGCCGGTTGATCTCGATCCAGTACTCCGCCAGGTCGCGCATCGACCGCAGCCGCGGCATGGCCTCCGCGGTGAGGTCGGCCATCCGGGCCAGCACCTCGACCTGCCCGGAGATGCCCGAGGGGAGCTCACCGATCTGGTAGAGCACGATCAGGTCGACGGCCGCCTCCATGTGGTCCATGCAGTCGTCCAGGTTGGAGGCCAGGTCGTAGATGTCCTCGCGGTCGAACGGCGTGATGAACGAGCTGTTGACCTTGCGCATGATCGCGTGCGTCGACTCGTC
>CAYRLV010000832.1:0-1495 GCA_964425155.1 uncultured Ornithinicoccus sp.
CGACCGAATGGCGACAACTGGGAAATGATCGGCGACCCGACCGAGGGTGCGCTGTTTCGGATGTGGTCCGTTGGCGTTGGCGGCCGGGTCGGGCTGAGTCACAGCGACGCGCATCCGCAACGGTTGAGTGCCGGAACCGTCGGCAGCGGAGGTCTGTCCGCTCATGTCGGCCGGTCCTGCAGCTCGCCACCGCTTGTGTCGATGATCCAGGAGACGAGCGCCTCAACTTCCGGGACCAGCCACGTCACCAGCGGCCCCTTCTTGGCCCCCGCCTCTTCCTGTCCGTCATGCACGTGGCGTTGCCCGAGATGCAGCAGGTACAGCGCGACGATGGCCCGCGCGTCAGAAGGGGCCACTCCGAACTGTGACAACATCCCCGCCGCGCCGGCCGTGGTCTTGCGGATCGCCGTCTGGGGAGTGAATCCGTCACGCCGGACTGCGTGATGGAAGGCGTAGTGCACGGCATCATATCCGGCGGGGACGCCGAGCTCGAATCTCTCCCAGTCCCACACGGTCGCTGTGCCGCGGCGGGTTGTCATGTTCCACGGGGTCCAGTCCCCGTGCCACGCGCTCGGAATGATCGTGATCTGGTCGGCCACCGCATGGAGTCTCCGTGCTGCGGATGCGAGCCGCTCTCCGGGACCGGTCAGGTCATCCAGGGAGGAGCGCAACGTGGTCCAGTAAGGGCTCCCGCCCAAGGAGGCGGCTGGCTCTGCGAAGGCGTTCGTCAACGCGACCATGGCACGGTCGCGGGTGTCCCGGTCCTGCTGTTCGCGGGGATCGCTGTCGACTGGGGCCAGCAGCAGGTAGTCCACCCCGCCGCATGCCCCCTCATCGATGAGGCGAGGAGTTTCAAGGTGCGCCAACCCGCGCGCCCGGACTACCTTCAGCGCGGACCCTTCCTGGCGCACGAGCTGCGCCGTCAGGTCATTCCACCCAACCTTGGCGAAGGCACGGGTCTGTCCGGTCTTGTCGAAGAGCTCCAAGACCGGTTTCCGGTTCGCGCGCGGGGGGCCGAGCCGCGCGGCCGCCGTGACCGGTGCCCCCAACTTCATCCCGAGGTGCCGGACCAGCGACTGCCCCGAAGCGGGCTGCACGACGAGGGCTTGGTGTGGCCACAGCCGAAGCACACCGAGGCGGCCCAGCGCTCCGGCGGCCGTGCGCGACCACGGAGGCAACCTGCGCAGAGGAGGTAGTGCACGGATGGCGGCGGCGCTGACGGGTCCGGGCGTGACCGGGAGCATGAATCGGGGCTCAGCGCGCGAGGGCAAACACGCATAGCGAAGCCGTGCTCGAGCTGCCGGTCGGCCTGGCGGCGTCATTCCGGGCTGAGGCCCCGGCCAGAGGGCGTTGTGCAGCAGTTCCTCCTCTCGCGACGGGGGGTCAGCCCGGCGGAAGGGCAGCAGGGCGTCCGACTCGGTGCGGCTCTCGGTCATCCGCCAGTCGGATCGACTGCGGCCACCCGACCGTCGGCGGAGGAGGCGCCAGTCGGCGA
>CAYRLV010000833.1:0-1494 GCA_964425155.1 uncultured Ornithinicoccus sp.
CTGGGGACGGCGCCCGGGTCGGACCCGAGCGGCAGGACCATCGCGATCTCGGTCTCGTCGCCGTCGGCGTCCTCGCTCTGGACGCGCATCGGACGGCGCTTCTCCGTCGGCCGGAAGCCGAAACTGCTGGCGAACGCCACGGCTCGCCCGTTGTCGGTGCCCACCCAGTAGGCCAGGTGGCTGCGGCCGTCGTCCCGGGCCTGCTGCGCGCCGGCCTCCACGAGGCGCCACGCGACCCCGGTGCCACGAGCTTCCGGACGAACCCACAGGCCGAACAGCTCCGCGACCTGGTCACCGCCCTTGTGCTGGCCGACGCACACGACGCCGGTGGGCCTGCCGTCCACCTCGGCGAGCAGCCGCCGTGACCGGTTCATCCGGTCCCGCCAGCGGGACTCGGGGTAGCCGGACTCTTCGTCATGGGTGGCAACGAACGCCTCCGGAGACTCCTTCAGTGCCTCGAGCCGGATGTCGCGATATTCCTGCCAATCCTCTTCCCCGAGGGCACGCACGTTGATGTCACTCATGACGCCACTCTGGCATGCCGGTCGTCGGCGATCCATGCCGCACCCGGTAAAGAGTCGGCATCCGTGCGTGGAACAGACGTCGCCGCCGAGCGTATGGGGGGTGCTCCGCCACCCGGGTCCGGTCGCCTCCGGATCCGGCCGTGCGGGTGCTCACAGCGTCAGGGACATCTGGGCCTCGAGGTCGCTGACCCGGCCGGGGACCACCTGCGTGCGCCCCGTGGGCACGAAGCCGCAGCGCTCGTAGAACCGCCGGGCCCGGTCGTTGCCGAGGACCACGTCGAGCAGGACCCGGGACCCGCCGCGCTCCCGGGCACGGTCGACCACGGCCCGCACCAGCAGGGCGGCGGCCGGACCGCCCCGGTGGACCGGCACGACATACATGCCGATGAGATGGAGATCACCCTCGTGCTCCACCAGCCCGGCGCCGCCGACCGGCGCGCCCTCGTGCTCGGCGAGGAAGTGGTCACAGTCGGTGAGGATCTGTCGCCAGGTGGCCTCGTCGCGGTCCAGCGCGTCCTCGTAGCGCGAGGCGAACGCGTCCGGCTCGTCGCGCAGCATGGCGAGGCGGATCTCCCGGTAGACCTGCCAGTCGTCCGGCTCCAGGGCGCGCACGGTCACCGCCGCGTCGGCCTCGCCGTCGCGCGGCCCGCCGGACCCCGTTCGTTGTGCGGTCACCCTGCTCACACCTGCCCCGAGGCCAGGTCGTGCGACCGGCGGGCGGCGGCCTCGATGGCGGTGAGGAAGGCCGCGCGGACCTTGTGGTCGTCCAGCTCCCGCAGCGCGGCCATCGTGGTGCCGCCGGGGCTGGAGACCTGCTCCCGCAGGACGGTCGGGTGCTGCCCGGTCTCCTTGAGCATCGAGGCCGCACCGAGCACGGTCTGCTCGACCAGTTCGGTGGACGTGCCACGGGGCAGGCCGAGCAGCACGCCGGCCTCGATCATCGCCTCGACGACGTAGAAGATGTAGGCCG
>CAYRLV010000834.1:0-1494 GCA_964425155.1 uncultured Ornithinicoccus sp.
TCTTCTTGGGCTTGCGCACAACGGGCTTGGCCATCGTGGTGCTCTCCTTCGTGTTGAGAGCCCGAGCGTGCTGCTCGGGATAGCGAGTGTGGATGAGTGTGGGTGGACTGCGTCGCCGCAGCCGGATCAGAAGGGGGGCTCGTCGTAGGACGGACCGGAACCCCAGCCGCCCTGCTGGCCACCCTGCGACCCACCCTGGCCGCCACCGGCCGGGCCGGTCGCCCACGGGTCGTTGGATGATCCGCCGGACTGCTGGCCCTGCTGCGCCTGCTGACCGCCGAAACCGCCACCACCCTGTGGGCCGCCGAAGCCGCCGCCTCCGCCACGCTGGGTCTTGTTGACCTTCGCGGTGGCGTAGCGCAGCGAGGGACCGATCTCGTCGGCCTCCATCTCCACGACGGTGCGGGTCTGGCCGTCCTTCTCGTAGGACCGCTGCTTGAGCCGGCCCGAGACGATGACGCGGGCGCCGCGCTGGAGCGACTCGGCGACGTTCTCGGCCGCGTCACGCCAGATGGAGCAGCGCATGAACAGCGTCTCGCCGTCCTTCCACTCGTTGCTCTGCCGGTCGAACATCCGCGGCGTGGAGGCCACGGTGAAGTTGGCCACGGCCGCGCCGGACGGGGTGAACCGCAGCTCGGGGTCGGCCGTGAGGTTGCCGATGATCGTGATGACGGTGTCGCCAGCCATATCGAGTCCCTAGGAGGTCAGGCGCCGAGGCGCAGGAGCTTGGTCCGCAGGACGGACTCGTTGAGCCCGAGCTGACGGTCCAGTTCTTTGGCGGTGGCCGACTCGGCGGTCATGGTGATGACGGCGTAGATGCCCTCGGACTTCTTCTTGATGTCGTAGGCCAGACGCCGACGACCCCAAAGGTCCACGTTGTCCACGGTGCCGCCGTCCTTGCTGACGACGGTGAGGAACTTGTCGAGTGACGGCTTGATCGAGCGGTCATCCAGGTCAGGGTCGAGGATGATCATGAGCTCGTACTGACGCATGCGTTAACCCACCTCCTCTGGTCTTCGCGGTCACGGTCTCTCCGTGACAGGAGGGTTGCTGCGTCCCACCACGACCCACCCTGCCATCCGTCGGTGACAGGCCGCAGGGGCCGTCCACAGGTCGGGGGTTCGGGGTGCGCCGGGGCGAACCGGACGAGGATACCTGCCCGCGACCCCGCACACGAAATCCGCACCCGCTCCCGGACCGCTCGTGGGGAGTCTTCGTGCGGTCCGGGGGAATCTTCGTGAGGGATCATCGCGAGGTTCGGTGCCCTGAGAGGGGCCGGAACCTCACGATGATTCCCCGGGTGGTCAGGGGTATGGCGTGAGGTCGACGGGGGTGGGCTCGTCACCGGGCCCGGCGAACGGGTCGAAGCGCAACACCGTGCCGCCCGGGCGCAGCCGCAGGTCGGACGCGTACCACCGGGCCAGCCGCTCCGCCGCCCCTTCCACCACCCCAGCGGCGGCACCCCGTTCCACCACCCCAGCGGCGGCACCCCGT
>CAYRLV010000835.1:0-1492 GCA_964425155.1 uncultured Ornithinicoccus sp.
GCGATCCGGTCGCAGATGTGCCGCACCACCGACAGGTCGTGGGCGATGAACACGTAGGAGAGGTTGAACTCGTCCTGCAGGTGCTCCAGCAGGTTGATGACCTGCGCCTGCACCGACACGTCCAAGGCGGACACCGGCTCGTCGCACACGATGACCTCCGGCCGCAGGGCCAGGGCGCGAGCGATGCCGATGCGTTGCCGCTGGCCGCCGGAGAACTGGTGGGGGTAGCGGTTGATGTACTCCGGGGACAGTCCGACGATGTCGAGCAGCTCGCGGACCCGCTCCCGGCGTTCGCCCTTGGGCACGACCTCAGGGTGGATCTCGAACGGCTCGCCGACGATGTCGCCGACGGTCTGGCGGGGGTCGAGGGAGGAGTACGGGTCCTGCAGCACCAGCTGGATGTTGCGCCGTGCGCGCCGCATCGCCGCTCCCTTGAGCCTGCTCATGTCCTGCCCCAGCACCCGGACACTGCCGGATGTCGGCCTCTCCATACCGAGCAGCAATCGGCCCAACGTGGACTTGCCGCAACCGGATTCGCCGACCAGGCCCAGGGTCTCGCCACGCTTGAGGTCGAAGCTCACGCCGTCCACGGCGTGCACCTGGCCGATGGCCTTCTGGAAGACGATCCCTCGGGTCAGGGGGAAGTGCTTCACCAGGTCGCGGACCTCGATCACGTTGTCCGTCATGCATCCATCACCTCCTCCCAGAAGTGGCAGGCACTCCAGCGGTCCCTCGCGACCTCGTACAGCGGGGGCACGTCCACCCGGCACTTGTCTCGCGCGTAGGGGCAGCGCGGGTGGAACGCGCACCCCGGCGGTATGCGGGACAGATCCGGTGGGAGCCCTGTGATCACGTCCAGGGCGGTCCCCTTGCGGTCCACGCGAGGGATGGAGCGCAGCAGCGCCTGGGTGTAGGGGTGCGCCGGTCGGCGGTAGATCGGGTGCACCGGCGAGCGCTCGACGACCTTCCCCGCATACATGACCGCGATCTGGTCGCAGACGTCGGCAACCACCCCCATGTCGTGGGTGATCAGGATGAGTCCCATCCGCCGCTCGGCCTGCAGCTCGGCGAGCAGGTCCATGACCTGGGCCTGGATGGTCACGTCCAGCGCCGTGGTCGGCTCGTCGGCGATGAGCACGTCGGGGTCGAGGGCGAGCGCCATGGCGATCATCACCCGTTGCCGCATGCCGCCGGAGAACTGGTGCGGGAAGGCGTTGACCCGGTTGCGGGCGTCCGGGATCTGCACCAGGTCGAGCAGCTCGATGGCCCGCTTCTTGGCGTCGGCACGTTTCATCCCGCGGTGCTTGCGGAACAGCTCACCGATCTGGAATCCGACGGTGAAGACCGGGTTGAGCGCGGACAGCGCGTCCTGGAACACCATCGCGATGGACTCCGCCCGCAGGATGCGGCGTTCGTTGTCGCTGAGGCCCAGCAGGTCGACCCCGCGGTAACGGACGGCACCCCCGGTGATCCGGCCGGGCGGCGGGACGAT
>CAYRLV010000836.1:0-1491 GCA_964425155.1 uncultured Ornithinicoccus sp.
AGCGGATGCCGGAGTCGCTCGCCTCGAGCTCGAGGCAGGCCAGGCCGTAGTCGACGGCGCTCATGCCGGCGCAGCCGTAGCCCTCCAGGTGCATGCCGAGCAGGCCGAGCTCGCCGAGCTCCTTGGCGAGCTCGCGCGCGGTCGGCAGCTCGCCGGCCTCGAACCACTCCGCGATGTGCGGGTCGACGAGCTTGTCGCACAGCTGGCGCACCGAGGAGCGCACCGCCTTCTCCTCGTCGGAGAGCACGTCGTCGATGCCGACGTAGTCCAGCGGGTCGAGCACGGGCTTGCGGCCGGGCTTGGCGTTCATCGGAGGGCCTTTCGGGTCGGTGCGTTGTCCTCAGTCTGCCGCGTCGTGGCGGCGGGCAGCGGTGCAGGGTCGGGTTCGGCCAGCCAGGCGCGGACCTCGGTGTCGTCGGCGCCGAGCAGCGGCGGTGGCGACGGCTCGGTGGTCAGGCCGGCGTCGTAGCGGACCGGGTGGCGCACCTGCGGACCGCCGCCCTCGACCCGCGACCACGGCTGCAGGCCGAGCCGCTCGGCGAGCGCGAACCCGTCGGCCAGGTCGCCGACCCGACCGGCCGGCACGTCGGCGGCGGTCAGCCGCTCCTGCCAGGTCGCCGCGTCCGCCTCCGCCAGTCGCGACTCGAGGGCCTCGACCAGCTCCTCGCGGTGCCCGACGCGCGCCGCGTTGGTGGCGAACCGCTCGTCCGCCGCCAGCTCCGGCGCGCCCAGGGTCTCGGCGAACCGGGCGAACTGGCCGTCGTTGCCGCACGCCACGGCGAGCAGCCCGTCGCGGCAGTGCAGCGTCTCGTAGGGCGCGATCGACGGGTGCCGGTTGCCCATGCGGCCGGGCGCCCGCCCGGTCTGCAGGTAGCCCTGCCCCTGGTTGACCATCGCCGACAGCAGGCTGGTGAGCAGCTCGACCTCGATCCGGCACCCCTCGCCGCTGCGCTCGCGGGCGGCCAGCGCCGCGAGGATGCCGATCGTCGCGTCCTTGCCGGTGAGCACGTCGACGAGCGCGACGCCGGCCTTGGTGGGCTCGCCGTCCGGGGCGCCGGTGACGCTCATCAGGCCGCCGACCGCCTGCACGAGGAAGTCGTAGCCCATCAGCCCGGCGCCCTCCTCCCGGCCGAACCCGGTGATCGACGCGTAGACGATGCCCCGGTTCGCCGCCCGCACCTGCTCGTAGCCCAGGCCGTAGCGCTCCAGCGCCCCGGGACGGAAGTTCTCGATGAACACGTCGGCACGGCGGGCGAGTTCGCGCGCCAGCCGCAGGTCGCCGTCGTCGCGCAGGTCGAGCGTGACGCTGCGCTTGCTGCGGTTGATGCTCTCGAAGTAGGACGACGCGTGCTCGGTCCACGGCGGGCCCCACGACCGGGTGTCGTCGCCGGCACCGGGCCGCTCGACCTTGACGACGGTGGCGCCGAGGTCGGCGAGGTTCATCGTCGCGACCGGGCCGGCGAGCACCCGGCTGAAGTCGGCGACGAGCAC
>CAYRLV010000837.1:0-1489 GCA_964425155.1 uncultured Ornithinicoccus sp.
CGTTCCTGATCGGTGACGGAGTGGACGCGGTCGATGACCTCGTCGCGCTGGGCCTGGAAGCGACCCAGCAGCGCTTCCACTCCCGGCCGGGTCAGGCCACGTCGTAGGCGGTGTCCTTGGGCTGGCGGGCGATCCGCACGGCGGCGAGGCCGAGCGCGATCATCGTGCCGGCGACGACCACGAGCCACATGCTCTGGAAGCCGGTGTAGGCGAGCATCCCGCCGCCTGCGGTGCCGGTCGCGGTGGAGCCGAACTTTCCGTACATGGGTGATTCCTTTCCAGGGTTATCTTGCGGTGGATCAGTGGAGTGAGGGAGCTGCGGCCGGGGCACCCGCGTGCCGCCAGTCGGCCCGGCGACCGAGCGCGATGTCGACGACGGAGCGCACCAGCACGGCCATCAGCATCGTGTCGAACGCCATCTCCAGCACGAGGGGGAGCGCGACCAGCCGGGCGCGCGAGCCGGCCGACCAGACGGTGACCAGGCGCTCGAGCAGGAAGATGCCGCCGACGGCGAGCCAGATCGGAGACCAGGACAGGCCGAAGATGACCAGGCTGGACGTCAGCACGATCACGTAGAGCGAGAACAGGACCACGCCGGCCGCCATGCCGGCCTGCTGAGCCAGGTAGGGCAGGGTCACCCGGGTGATGCCGTAGGCGCGCAGGTTCTCCAGCGCGCCCCGTTGCCAGCGCAGCCGCTGGTGCCACAGGTCTCGCCACGTCGGCATCGTCTCCGTGTACACCCGGCAACTGCGCGGTGAGATCATCCCGAAGCCCAACGTCTTGAGGGCGAGGGTGATCTCGTTGTCCTCGGTCAGCGCCTTGGTGTCGTAGTACTGGCCGTCGGCCCGGTGCGCGCTGATCACCTGCATCGCCGACCAACGGAACATCGTGGCGGTGCCGGTGAGCACGGCGACCTTGCCGCCCTTGACCGCGATCTGCCGGGCGTAGCGGACGAACTCGTTGCGCTGCAGCTGGGCCAGAACCCCCGGGCGATCATCGCCGTAGAAGACGCCCCCGACCGCGCCGAGGTCGGTCCGGTCGGCGAAGGCACGCAGGGCGACCTCGATCCAGCGTGGGTCGAGGGCGGAGTCGGCGTCCATGACGAGGACCAGGTCATGCTCGTCCCAGCCCAGCTTGCTCGAGTAGTAGGCCAAGGCCTGGTTGAGGGCTCCGGCCTTCTTCTTGTCGTTGCCACCAGTGACGAAGACCTCGGCGCCGGCCTCCATCGCCAGCGCCACCGTGTGGTCGGTGCAGTTGTCGGCGACCACGACGACGCGATCGGGCGGGCAGGTCTGCTCCTGCAGCGACCGGATCGTCTGCACGATGTGACCCGCCTCGTTGTGGGCAGGCACCATGGCGACCGTGCGGAAGGCCCGCACGTCGGCACTCGCCGTGCTGCGTGCTGGCGCCTCCTGCTTCCGGGCGCGCGTCATCAGCGTCAAGGACCAGATCCCCCTGGCTCGTGGCGGCCGACGGTCGACCGCGTCAC
>CAYRLV010000838.1:0-1484 GCA_964425155.1 uncultured Ornithinicoccus sp.
ATCTCGGCCAGGGCGAGGTCGTCGTCGACGACGAGCACGGATCCCTTCACGAAACAGTCCTCCCTCTGCGGTGTGTGGCCATCGTCGCATCATCTGCCTCCGGAGACACACACCGAGGCTGAGCGAGGTCGACAAGAGTCAGCCGAACAGCCGATGTGCGCGGCACCGTCATCGCCCGACACTGGTCCAATGAACCTTGCTGCGTCGAGTCCCCCGCGCGAAGAGTCCGCGTGGGAACGTTCCCTGACGCGCAAGCTCGTCTCGGCAGGGTGGCCGGGGGTGTTGGTCGCGGCAGCGATCGCCGCGCAGTTCCTCGTCCCGTTCGCCGCGCTCGGCGCCAGCGCTCCTCCCACCCGGTTCGGTTTCCAGATGTACTCCGGCATGGGTGGAGCGCTTGCCCAACAGACCGACACGCAGGGGCGCACATCGGACATCGATCTGGCACGCATGATGGTGACGTTCCGAGCAGAGCTCGACTGGTCTGATCTGCCCGAGCGGCTCTGTGCCGTCTCGCCGAGCGCGGCGACCATCACGGTCAAGACCGTGAACACCACTGGCCCCCACGAGCGGACCGTGACATGCAGGCGGTGATGGCCAGGACCACGTCGCCGCACGCCATCGCGATAGCGCGGATCGGGGTCGGCCTCGCGGCAGGGATGACCGTGGTCGAGGGGTATCAACAGTTGCTGCGTGCTCGATCCGGCCACCTTACGATGCCGGCCGTTGCGTGGCTGCCGACGCCGACGACGTCTGGAGCGAGCGTCCTGGCCGCGATGGGTTGCGTGGCCGCGCTGGGGCTCGTCATCGGGTACCGCACACGGCTTGCAGCGACCCTCTCAATCTTCTGCGAACTCGCCTTCTATGTGTGGGAGATGCAGACGTACAGCAGCCACCGAATGCTGGTGACCCTGTTGTGTACCTACCTCCTCTTCGCGAGGTCCGATGCGAGGTGGTCGATCAGGTCACGCCAGCATGGAGCGCACACTGAGGTGCCCTATTGGCCGCAACTGTTGATGATGTCGCAGCTCTCAGCGTGCTACCTCTTCGCTGGACTCAGCAAGGTCAACCCGGTGTTCCTGCACGGGATCGTCCTGAGGGAGTCCATGCACTGGAGCCTCCCAGCCTGGATGCTCGTCGGCCTCTCCCTCATGACGGTGGTGACCGAGATCTTCCTGGCCGTCGCCCTGTGGTTGCGTCGCGCCAACAGGGTCGCCGTCGCCCTTGGATGTGCCCTCCACTTGTCGATCGTGATCATGCTCAAGGAACCGTTCCCGTTGGTCGCCTTCGCGCTGGCCTGTGCCTCGCTCTATCCGCTCTTTCTCGATCGCACGCGCGGCGCAGAGACCCCTGCCGCAGCCCCCTTGCCACGGGCAGCGGTTGCTGTAGATGCCACCTGAACACACGACCAGTCCACGGGCTCGTCGATGTGCCGGCCCCCTGTCGGTGCACCCTGCCACGATGACCGCATGATCGATCACCTCGGC
>CAYRLV010000839.1:0-1483 GCA_964425155.1 uncultured Ornithinicoccus sp.
AACCTCTCCGAGTTGCTGACCGCCTGGTTGATCAGAGCGACACTGTCGGGCAAGCCGGCCGCCAGGACGGCCGCCGGCAGGCCCGGCCGCTCAGACTGAAAGTGCTGCCACGCGTAGGACAACGTGCGCAGCCCGCCCGGGTCGGCGGCCTGGATCTCGTCGATGAGCAGCACCAAGCCGCGACTGCCGTGCTCGCTGACGCCGGCGGATGCCGCCACGACCAAGTCTTCGAACTCTCACATCGAGCCCCGGTTAACGGTGGAGGGGCGAGCAGCGTCTCCGTGCCAGCTCGCCTGCACCGAGGCGAGTCCCGGCACCCCACCGGTCACCGTCACCTCCAGGCGCTCCAAGGCCGTGCGCACCCGGCCGCGGCCCTGCGCATCCCAGTCCCGGGTGACCCGGTCGACCTCCTCGGCGATCGCCGGCACCAGGCCGATTGCCTCACCGGCCGTCACCCAGAACGTGACCGCCCCGAGCTCCTCGGCCTGGTGCTGCGCCCGTCGCAACAACGAGGTCTTCCCAACGCCTCGGGGCGCGTGGTCGACTCGGATCCTGCCGACCAGCCGCTGCAACTGCGTCATGTAGGAGAGTCGCTCGCCAATCTCGGCGAGCTGCTGGTCACGGCCCGGGACGTCCCGCGCGACCTCACCCGGCGTGTAGGGACTCGGCTGCACCATCACCACCTCCCGCGATACGGACCTAGACGTTTCACGCCATGCGTATCCGTTTGTCTAGCTGAGCCCCTGAACCGCGCGGAGCCTGTATCCCCAGTTGTCGGCACACCGCTCGACACGGGGGCCACGACTGGCTTGAGCCGACACGCACTCACTGGCGCCGTGCGCCTTACGCGTCGACCCCCCGCCCGCCGACCGACCGGTCCTGGCGGCCTGGGTCCTCGGACTTGTGCGACTGCGCCAGCCGTCGCAAACGGGTCACCTCGCGAGCGGTCAACTCGTCACCGCACCACTCCACCAGGTCACGCACCGCCAGACCTTCGCTGGTCATCGCGACGAGCGCGCTCCCGGCCTGGCGTTCGAGAATTGCTAGCTGCTGGTCACGCTCGCGGACCGCGGTCAGCACCTGCACCGCGAGACGCTGCAACCGCTTTTCGCGTTCGGCATGACGAGCGCGCCGTTTCGCTTGCGCATCCAGCGCTGTCCGCCGCGCCTGCTGCATGATCGTCTGCTTGCTCATCCACCCTCACCTCGTGCAGATCGAACTGTGTCACCCATCCCAAGGGATCGCCAACGGCGTTCATGATCACGGCACCCAGTGACGCGACAGGCCAACGCAGCAGCAGTCACCACCGCGCACACCCGGCCCCGCACCCACACGGGCCGCGCACCCCCAGCGAAATCGCCAGATCCCAAGTCCGACACACCTCTTGCATTCCGGGTAATTGAGCTCTCAACTAGCGATCGCCGGCACGCACTCGCGCGCCTTGTGGAGGCGTGACGATGAGCATCCACAAGCTGACCGCGGG
>CAYRLV010000840.1:0-1481 GCA_964425155.1 uncultured Ornithinicoccus sp.
CGCAACAGGTCCGCCACCGAACCGGACATCTTCGGCAGATGGCGCCACAGCCGCGACAGGATGCGCCACATGGACAGCTCGTGGGGAAGCACTTCGTCCATCAAGGCGCGATAGATCGGGCGCCATGTGCGGTAAAGATGGTCCAGTTCGGATCGATACCGCCGGGTACGCTCGTCGGCACGTTCGCCCTCCACCCACGAACCTTGCGTCGTCGTGGTGAACACGCGCGTGCCGTTGTCCAGAATGCTCAGTTGAGGCACTTCGATGGCGCGCATCCGCACCTGTTCGTCGAGATCCAGGCCCAGCCGCATGAAGGCATGACGCAACAATGACGGCGTGGCGACATAGATGGCCCCGTTGTTGAAGCGAAACCCGTCAACGGTTTCGGTCGAACAGCAACCGCCGATGTCGTTGCCGGCCTCGAGGATCACCACGCGATGCCCCATGCGGCCGAGTCGCACGGCTGCGGACAAGCCGGCCAGTCCGGCTCCGATGACGACGACAGGTAACGACGATGCGTTCATGAAGCACTCCCGGACCGATGCCTGGCGCCATCTAGGAACAGACCAAGCATCGCGGCGAATTCTCCTTTCAGTGACAACCCCGGGTCGTTCAACCAGCGCAGCAAGGCACCGAGATACAGGTGCTGGAGCAAGGCCGCGAGTTGTTCGGGCGGAAAATCATGCACGAGCTCACCGGCTTTCTGCCCGGCAGTGATCAGATGAAGCCATGTCGTTGCCATGTCGCTCTTCATGGCTTCGCCGCCACGTACCCTTTCGCCGCCGACCGTCTGCAACCGGTAACGCAGGTACACCTTCAGGAAATCCGGATGCGCTTCGCACCACTGCGCCGACGCATCCAGCACGCACGCCGCCCGTGAGCGAAACGTGCGCCGGCGCGCGACGTCCGCCTGCAGGTGCGCGAGGTCCCTCGCCAGTTCGAGATCCACCCAATGCGCCAGCACGGCTTCCTTGGACGGGAAATGGTTGTAGAGCGTCCGCTTGGCGACGTCGGCCTGTTCGGCAATCTGCTCCATCGTGACATGGTCATAGCCATCGGATTCGAACAGGCCGGCCGCCGTTTCAGCCAGATGCAGCAGCATCCGTTCGCGCTTGCGTGCCCTGCGGCCCGGTCCTTCGACGACTGGATTCATTTGCCACCCAAATATTAATGCACTTCGTGCATTTTTATACATGGTGCATGAATGTCAAATTTGTCCGGTCATCAGCATGGAGCGCACGCGCGCGGTACCATTGACTCGTTTTCCCAAGAGAATCACTTCATGCGCCCATTTTCCCTCGGTGACGACATCGACCTGCTGCGCGAAAGCGTGCATGCCTTCGCGGAAAAGGAGATCGCCCCGCGCGCCGACGCCATCGATCGCGACAACGTCTTCCCGTCCGACCTGTGGAAGAAATTCGGCGAAATGGGCCTGCTCGGCATCACCGTGTCGGAAAAATACGGCGGCTCGGGCATGGGTT
>CAYRLV010000841.1:0-1478 GCA_964425155.1 uncultured Ornithinicoccus sp.
CGTTCACCCGTGAGTGGGACGATGAATCCATGAACTCAGCCCACGAAGGCCACGCCTCATGAGCGCGGAGCAGGGCGGCGCGGCACCGGACGCTGCCGTCCAGGTCGTGGAGGACGGCCCGGACGACCAGCCGATCGAGTCCACCATGTCGGCGCTCGCCGCGAGCCGGCCGGGCACCCCGGGGGCGCGGTTCATGCGCGTCGTCGCCGACGAGCCCGACGCCCCGGCGACCGAGTCACCGGCGGAGCGGTTCCTCGACCGCGAGGTGTCCTGGCTGCAGTTCAACGACCGCGTGCTGCAGCTGGCCCAGGACCCGGCGATCCCGCTGCTCGAGCGGGCACGCTTCCTCGCGATCTTCGCGAGCAACCTCGACGAGTTCTTCATGGTGCGCGTCGCCGGCCTCAAACGCCGGATCGCGACCGGTCTGGCCATGGCCTCCCCCGCCGGGCTCGAGCCGCGCGAGGTGCTCGACCAGATCTCGGTCGGCGCGCACGAGCTGATGGAGCGGCACGCCCAGGTCTTCCACGAGCAGGTCCGTCCGCAGCTGCACGACGAGGGCATCGAGATCGTGCGCTGGGAGGAGCTGTCCCAGGACGAGCAGGACACCGTGCACGACATGTTCCGTGCCGACGTCTACCCCGTGCTGACCCCGCTGGCGGTCGACCCGGCGCACCCGTTCCCCTACATCTCCGGCCTCTCGCTCAACCTCGCGGTCGTGCTGATCCACCCCAAGACCGGCAAGGAGCACTTCGCGCGGGTCAAGGTGCCGCCGCTCCTGCCCCGCTTCATCCAGCTGGCGAATCCCGCGTGGGACGCAGGTGTTTCGGATCGCCACCACGCGCGCTTCGTCCCGCTCGAGGACGTCATCGCGGCGCACCTGCACATGCTCTTCCCCGGCATGGAGGTGCGTGAGCACCACACCTTCCGCGTCACCCGCAACGAGGACTTCGAGGTCGAGGAGGACGACGCGGAGAACCTGCTCACCGCGCTGGAGCGCGAGCTCACCCGCCGGCGGTTCGGGCCCCCGGTGCGGCTCGAGGTGGCGTCCGACATCGGCGACCACGTCATGGACCTGCTGGTGCGCGAGCTCGGTGTCAGCGCCGACGAGGTCTACCGGCTGCCCACCCCGCTCGACCTCACCGGGCTGAACCTGCTGGCCGATCTCGAACGGACCGAGCTGCGCTACCCGAACTTCGTCCCGCTCACCCACCCCGACCTCTCCCCCGTCGAGCGGTCCGCGCCGGCCGACGTGCTCGCCGCCATCCGGGAGAAGGACGTCCTGCTGCACCACCCCTACGACTCGTTCTCCACCTCGGTGCAGGCGTTCATCGACCAGGCCGCGAACGACCCGGCGGTGCTGGCGATCAAGCTGACCCTCTACCGCACCAGCGGTGACTCGCCGATCGTGGACTCGCTGATCGATGCCGCCGAGTCCGGCAAGCAGGTGCTCGCCGTGGTAGAGCTCAAGGCCCGGTTCG